>NZ_DIQL01000056.1:224246-243560 GCF_002427225.1 Proteiniphilum sp. UBA5463
ATAAATTATTGACTGTCAGTATTATAAATGAAGCTTTACTTTAAAAAACAGCCTGAATTTAATTTTTCATGAAATGCCGTGAAATAATGCCATCGGGCAACAAAATATCCGAAATATCAGAATAGGGTACGGTTACATCAATTACTCCCATTGAATATGGAGCAATCTCATACTGGTTATAAGAGTAATGAATCCCTATTTCATCGAGCCAGAAGTTGTTGTTGGGTACAATATCCTCAATGGTGAAGAACCCTTTCATCAGAAGTGAATCAGGTACATCAACGTTGTTTTGGATCATTAAACAACTAAGTATTTTATCTGTAAGTGATTTGTAATAATCGGGGACAAACAAATCTTCTTCAGACAGCGTGACAAGTTCGTTAAGATCTATATTAGTGTATAGAATACGGTATGAACCGTGGGCTCCGCCCTCGTAATCACTATACTCAACCGCATAGCTCAACAACGCATCATTCTGAAACAGGATCCTGTTGCTGTTATACATCATATACCAGTACCATACAGGCATTTTTCCTTCAAGGCGAGCCTTATCTTCGTAATAGATGTTGGAAAGAGCTTTATATCTGGCCGTATAATCGTCTATATACCTCTTCATAGCCTCTTTAGGAGTGAGGCTGTCATATTCTATTCCACCGAAAAAAGTACCCTGAAAAATTTGCTGTAACCTTGTCAGGCTCTCTGCATCTCTGAATTTTGAAGGATAGGTAAAAGAGACCTTTACATCGGCATATGGAAGGGTAGTATCGTTATCATTTAAAAGAGGAATATTTTGCCTTACAACAATACTGTCGTACTCAATCTTTGCCGATTTTCCACTTCTCTTATCAAAACACGAGGTCAGTGTTCCCAGTCCAATGAGAATGGAAATGGCCGTGAAGAAGCTCTTAATCATATTCTTATTTGCAAATAGTTTACATGCCCGTTTCATAACGATAATTTTTAAAATAAGCCTGAAACCTGAAAATCAACAGCTGTCTGCAATAAAGGCTGAAGTTCCCACGGTATAGGGTATGATGTTTGTTTTTTTTACTGGATAATTTGTTTTATTGCCCCCAATTCGGGATAAAACAACACTTTGACCGGTTGTTTCATATTTTCAAACATCTTTTTTGTGAGCACATCCTGAGATCCGTATTGCACAACGTCTACCTCAGCGTTTTTGAGTATTCTGTTTCTGAACTCAATGGTTAGATCGGCCTTGCCCGGAACATTATAGACTAATCCTTCGCTTAGTTTACTCTCAAGACGTTGACGTTCGCGTTCGGAAAGCTGCATATCCACCTTCGGTGTTTTGTTTTTTAACGACAGGAAAACAGGTTCCCCGGCGAGGTTGCCGGCATCAATAGGTCCCAGTTTTTCTGAAAAACGGGTAATCACCATCCTGTCAATATTCTTCTCTTCAGGAACAATAGTGTAACTTTTTGTAAAGAATTCGGTGTTTACAGTTCCTGTAAAAAGCTGTGTCAATGCTTTTTCCTGCATGTCTATCTCGTCCATCACCATTTTATAGGCATTACCGTCGGGTGGCATATTTTCCGCCTCGCCGGTAAGTATATCGGTCCTGCTTCGGCGCAGATCGAAAATCTGTCTTGCCACAAGCTCTGCCTGCCTTGCAGTGGAGCCTGCCATCAACGTCTCCTGTGAAAGGAATCTTCGTGGGTTCACGATTACTGTTTCACCTTCCGGAATCTCTATCACCTGTATGGAAACAGGCTCAGGGTCGGAATTAACGGTCACAATTACACCATCTTCCCTCAGATAGACAAAAGGTTCAGAAGTTTTTGCCCGGAACTCCACCATAAACGAGTTAGTTTTGTCTGGTATACCTCTGTTTGTTACTGAAATATTTTCAAGCGTGTATGTAACGCTGTTTTCGGTCAGTGGCTTTTCCGCACCCAGGTAACGCTGAGCGTATGGGTAGAATTCACCCCGCTGCGAGGTAGTCTTCTTCACCAGCAATGTAATCTCGAACGATGTTTTGGGAAGTGAATAGATTACTCCGTAGTTATTGGCCTTTATAGCGTTTACCCGTATCGTTTTCTGAGCGTTTGCACTTGAAAACGCCAGAATCAAAACAGGAAGGATAAAATATTTTACTCTCATCATTTGTCAGTTGTTTTCAAATTTACTTTTTAGATTAACAAATTTGCTATAATCGGAAAAGTTTAAACAAGTTTTTTTGCTCTCTTATCGCAAAAATTCAGTTGTTAGTTAAATTCACTTTTCAGTGAGCTGGCTGAAACTGTTCAAGAAAACGCACGTCGTTCTCAGAGAACATTCTAAGATCTTTAACCTGGTATTTGAGGTTCGTTATGCGCTCAATACCCATTCCAAGAGCATATCCGGAGTAGATTTTGCTGTCGATACCACAATTATCAAGCACGTTGGGATCTACCATCCCGCATCCGAGAATCTCAACCCATCCCGTATGTTTACAGAACGGGCACCCTTTTCCTCCACATATGTTGCACGATATATCCATCTCGGCACTGGGCTCGGTAAAAGGAAAGTATGAAGGGCGTAGCCTTATTCTGGTATCTTCACCAAACATCTCTTTGGAAAAGAAAAGAAGCACTTGTTTTAAATCGGCAAATGAAACATCTTTATCTACATAGAGAGCCTCCACCTGGTGGAAAAAGCAGTGGGCACGGTAAGAGATAGCTTCGTTTCTGTAAACACGTCCTGGACAGATGATGCGGATTGGCGGTTGCGCTTTTTCCATAACGCGTGTCTGTACAGAAGATGTATGCGTACGCAACACTATCTGTGGATCATTCTGTACAAAAAATGTGTCCTGCATATCACGTGCGGGATGATCATCTGCAAAGTTCAGAGATGAAAACACATGCCAGTCGTCTTCCACCTCAGGCCCTTCGGCTATTGAGAATCCGAGCCTTTTGAAGATGTCGTTTATCTCCTCTTTTACGATTGATATCGGGTGCCGGGTTCCCAAGGGAACAGGATAAGCTGTTCGTGAAAGATCTATGCAGGCATTGGTAGATCCGGCAGTTTCGAACTGCTCTTTTAATGATTGAATTTTTTCGGTTGCTTTCTGTTTTAATTCGTTAAGGCGCATGCCCATTTCACGCTTCTGATCGGCCGGTACTGAACGGAAATCGTCCATAAGAGTTGAGATAATACCTTTTTTACTAAGGTACCTTATGCGTGCAGCTTCCAGCTCGTTGGCGTCAGAAGCCTTTAATTGCTCAATTTCAGAAAGGAGAGTCTTAATTTTCTCTATCATTATCTTGTTGAATCTTATAAATCATTTAGTAGCACAAAAATACACTTTTTATTGCTATTTATACCTGTTTTATGTAAAAGATTTATCCGAAGAGGGCATAGAGTAAAGGTTAAATTTGTACTTTTGTTTAAATAAAGAGGTTTACAGAAAAATGGTTATAACAGTTCGCAGATATATAGATAATGAAAAATTACTCTCTCCATGGGCCCGCGTCGTTGTCGGACTCAGTGGAGGAATGGATTCTATGGCTCTGCTTGATATTCTCACTCTTTTGGGGTATAATTGCGTAGCTGCCCATTGCAATTTCCATCTCAGGGGTGATGAGTCGGACCGGGATGCCGCTTTTGTAAAAAAATGGTGCAGTGATTCTGATATCCATTTTACATCTGTCGACTTCGATACAGCGCATTATGCTGCCGCCAAAAAGATCTCCATTGAAATGGCTGCACGTGAATTGCGTTACAGCTGGTTTGAGAAAGTCAGAAAACAGTACGGCGCTTATGCTGTTGCCGTTGCTCACCATAAGGACGACTCTGTAGAGACGGTTCTGTTGAACCTTATCCGTGGCTCCGGCGTAAGAGGGCTGACCGGCATTGCTTCAAAGAATAAAAACGTGGTACGCCCTCTGCTGTGTGTTACACGTGCAGAGATTGAAGAGTATATAACAAATCGTGGCATACCCTATGTAACCGACAGTACCAACAATGAAGATTTCTATTTGCGCAATTATATCAGGATAAATATTATTCCGCTACTGAAAGAGTTGAATCCTTCCGTTTGTGAAGCAATCAACCGTACCTCCCGGAATATCTCGGAAGCAGAGAAAGTGTATTCCGAATACATCCATAAAATAATTAAGAGTGTCTGCAATAATAACAAAATAGATATCAGGCAGCTTCGGCAAACAGCATCACCGCAATCAGTATTATATGAGATATTATCTCCTCTGGGTTTCAATACAACCGTAATTGAAAATATACTCCAGAGTATGGATAGTAATCCCGGGAAAGTTTTTTATAGTGAAGGGTACCGTGTGGTAAAGGATCGCAACAGTTTTCTTATCGGCTCCCTTGAAGACGGTTTGGCAAGAAGGGAATCTTATTTAATCTCTGATGATACTGAGGAGATAACCGATCCTGTCTGCCTGGCTTTCCACAGAAAAACCATGCCTGTTGAAATAGACAAAAGCAGCAATTATCTTTATGCCGATGCCGACAAACTGAAGTTTCCTCTTAAGCTAAGGCGGTGGAGGCAGGGTGATTGGTTTGTTCCCTTTGGAATGAAGGGGAAAAAGAAGTTGAGCGACTATTTTACCGATCGTAAATTTAGCCTGCCGGATAAGGAGGATGTTTGGGTATTGCTTTCAGGCGATGATATAGTATGGATTGTGGGTGAACGTTCCGACAACCGTTTCAGGATCACCGAGAGGAGTATAAATGCTTTTATGGTGGAATATAGGGGGTGCTGACATCTTTTTTTATGTGGAAAATCAATTTTCCTTTGATCTTACGCAGCGTTTTTTACAATTTTCCATCTGATAGATTAGAGTGAGTTGTACATGACGCGCTTAATGATAGCAGATGCAAATGGAATTAAATTATGGTGTAAATTAAACTTAGTTACATGTAAACCGTTATGAATTAATCATAGATTAAAATATTAAACAAATGAAAAGTAGTACATTTAAAGACATTTTGATTGTGGGGGCTTTTGCAGGAGTTGCTTTTTACATATCACGTTATTACAAGCACAAGAAACAAAGAGAGAGGGAATTACGTGAGACCCTTCACTTTCAACTTTTTTAAATTCTGTTTAATTTGCTGAATTAATTTTGAATCCGGCAGTTTTCTTGCATCTATTTTTTGTACCTTTGCAATATTAAAAAACTGTCTGAATATTTTATGCTGACACTCAAAACAATCAATTCGAACCCGGAAGAGGTAGTAAGGCGCCTGTCGAAAAAGCACTTCGATGCAAAAGAGATTATTGATCAAATTATTAGCCTGGATGAACTGCGACGAAATACCCAGACATCGCTTGACTCTGTTTTAAGCGAGATTAGAAGTATTTCCAAATCTATCGGAATGTTAATAAAAGAAGGGAAAAAAGATGAGGCAAATGCTGCCCGCGATAGAGTGGGACTATTGAAAGAATCTTCCGCAGGACTCGATGTAACGTTGAAAGATACCGAAGCGAAAATTTCTGATTTGCTGGTCACGATACCAAACCTGCCACATGACTCGGTACCCGAAGGAAAAGGAGCCGAAGATAATGTTATTGAGCGTAGTGGAGGAGAGTTGCCCACATTGCCTCAGGGTGCTCTTCCGCACTGGGAGCTGGCTAAAAAGTATGATATTATTGATTTTGAGCTTGGTGTAAAGATAACCGGTGCCGGATTTCCTGTATATAAAGGTAAGGGTGCGAGACTACAACGTTCACTGATAAATTTTTTTCTTGATTCTGCTCGTGATGCCGGATTTCTTGAAGTGCAGCCACCATATGTGGTAAACAGCGATTCAGGGTTTGGAACCGGCCAGCTGCCCGATAAAGAGGGGCAGATGTATCATGTTGGCCTTGACGACCTTTACCTGATTCCCACTGCCGAAGTTCCAGTCACCAATATCTACCGCGATGTAATACTTGAAGAGAAAGACCTTCCTGTAAAAAACACCGCATATTCTGCTTGTTTCAGGCGTGAGGCAGGTTCTTACGGGAAAGATGTACGCGGACTGAACCGTTTGCATCAGTTCGACAAGGTTGAGATTGTATGTATTGAAAAACCGGAGAATTCTTATGTGCGGCTCAACGAAATGGTAGCTTACGTACAGACTCTAGTTGAAAAGCTGGGCCTTCCGTGGCGTATATTACGTCTGTGCGGGGGTGATACAAGCTTTACATCGGCATTGACTTTCGACTTTGAAGTCTTTTCTGCCGCACAGGAAAGATGGCTTGAGGTGAGCTCTGTATCTAATTTCGAAAGCTACCAGGCAAACCGTCTTAAGTGCCGTTATCGTGACGAGGGCCGCAAAACACAACTTTGTCATACCCTCAACGGTAGCGCCCTTGCTCTTCCCCGCATAGTGGCTGCATTGCTCGAAAACAACCAGACACCCGATGGAATACGCATACCAGAGGTATTGGTCCCATACTGTGGGTTTGATATGATAAGGTAATTTACTTTTTCCTCTCAATCATCTTTAGCAGCTGGAGGATTGCCAGATTGGCCGTACGCTCAATGTTTTCTTCCCGGCAGTTTCCAACATGGTATTCGCAGGAGTTAATCACACTGTTGTAAGTGGTGCCTACCCAAACAGTCCCTACTGGTTTATCTTTGGTTCCGCCATCGGGACCCATGACACCCGAAACAGCGATACTACAGCTGGTTTTCATCAGTCCCGCTACATTCAATGCCATTAGCTCCACCACTTCACGGCTTACCACCCCGTATTCGTCTATCGTCTTTGAGCCTACATTCAGTATCTCTTCTTTTATCTGGATGTCGTAGGAGACGATACTTCCTTTATAACAGAGTGAAGCGCCCGGGAATAATGTTATCTTGTGTGCAATAAAACCACCGGTACAGCTTTCTGCCGTAGAAACAGTCAGGTGTTTCTTTCGTAGTTTATCACCAAGCAACTCTTCTGGCATCTTTTCGCTTTCTGCTATAAAGTTCTTTCCGAGCAGCCTTTTAAGTTTTCGGCCTTGCTGTTTCATTTCAGGCTTATGCTCCTCGCCCCAGGCAGATAACCGCAGCCGGATAAATCCTGCATAGGGCAGATATGCCTGTGAAATGCCTTTAGACAGTCGGTTCTCAAACTCAGCAAGACGGGTAGCCAGTGCCGATTCGGTGATTTCCGAAACAATATATGAACGGCGCAGATACTCTTTCACCTGAAATTGTTCACGTAACATTGGAATGATACTGTCTGTCATTGCTGTTTTCATCTCAAAAGGAACACCAGGCATGGATACAAGCACTTTTGACTCCTTTTCGAACCAGAGTACTGGTGCTGTTCCTGCACTGTTCATTATAACCCTGCTGTTTGCAGGTACATACGCCTGTTTTCGGGTGAGTTGATTTAACGGGAGATTCCTTTTTAAAAAAATGGATTCTATGTTTTGCATTACCTCATCGTTAAACACCAGGGCTGTATGGAAATAGGTGCACAGTGTATGCTTGGTAATATCGTCGGCTGTTGGTCCTACACCACCTGTGAGCAGCAGTATCTCTGCACGTTCAAAACCGATATCTATCGCCCTTGTAATATCTTTGTACTGATCGCCTACGGAAGAGATGGCAGCTATTTCAAAACCTTGCTTGGTAAGCTCCCTGCCCATCCATGCGGCGTTGGTATCCATGATCTGGCCGATAAGAATTTCATCTCCGATGGTAATAATTTCAACCTTCATATTTATCTGTTTTTATAGTTGTTTTTACCATGAGGTAATGTACATATTAAACTACAATGAAATATATTGCAAATAAACGACAATCTTTCTGAAAATGAAAAAATAATGTTATATATTTTTTTTTATAGATGGAATATTATATCTTTGCGGACTGAATTTGAAATAATAAAACAAGATATAATGAAAAAAGATATTCATCCAGGAAATTATCGCCCTGTAGTTTTCAAAGATATGTCGAACGATGAGGTTTTTATTTCACGTTCCACCGTTAATGCAAGGGAAACTATTGAAATAGATGGTGTTACTTATCCATTGGTAAAGCTTGAAATTACCAGTTCATCGCATCCATTCTATACTGGAAAACAAAAACTTGTAGATACGGCCGGACGCGTAGATAAGTTTATGAACCGTTACGGAAACCGTAATAAGAAAAAATAAGAACCGTAAAGCGGTATGATATAAAGAAAGGCGATCTTTACAGGTCGCCTTTTTTCGTTTATATTCTTATGTGACAGTTTGCCAGGCTGTTAGTTAATTGTCATATAATCAGATAATTATGCTTATTGCTTTGTAAATCATATTAAATACTCATAACCACGAACATATAAGTAATCTAAGTTGTGCATGCATTACTGTCCCATACAGCTAAATTTGAGACATATTGATGTTTTTAAGGGGTATCAGTAAGATGAAACAGGCGAAAGATAAGCAACTATTCTTAAAAAAATACCAGATCATTGCTTCTGAAAAGAGGTTAATAAATCTCCATGCAGAACGATTATTCATGAAAATGCATTGATTAAGCCCATTTTTGACTATTTTTGTTGTTTAAAGGTTTACAATTATTCCTTTTAAAGACTCACAATGTTGAAGTAAGAGGAATATACAACTTCCATACACTATGTCCGTACCATTCGCTTTCAGCTGAATGAGCAAAGCTAATTTTGCTTAAGCAATGCCATAACAGGCGAATACCTGACTTAATTGAAAATCAATAGTTTTTTACGTATGAACAGAAAAATATTCTCAATCCTGGCATTCCTTACAGTCTTGTTTGCATTACCTGTAAAAGCCCAGGTTCAATTATCTGACAGTGCGAAAATAAGCATGCTTACAGCATCGGAGTGGAATGGCGCTGTTTATGCTCTTTTTGGACATACCGCCTTGCGGGTGAGTGACGATTCCACAGGTGTTAATGCTGTATACAATTATGGATTTTTTGATTCGTCTCAGCCTAATTTTATTTACAATTTTGTACTTGGCAGGACAGATTATATACTTGGGTTTACAACTTTTGAGGATTTTCTTTTCGAGTATGAATACAGGGGGCAGGAGGTGGTTGAACAGGAGTTGAACCTCTCTGCAGAGGAAAAGCGACAGCTGTATGATGCACTGTACATTAATGCACTACCTCAAAACAGGGGGTACCGATATAACTATTTTTACGATAATTGTGCTACACGTCCGCGCGACATGGTAGAAAAATTCACTGACGGAAAAATTAAATATCAGCCCGCATCTCAAAACCAGTCGTTTAGGGACCTGGTACATGAATCTCTGGAAAAATACCCATGGTTGAAATTCGGGATAGACCTGATCATTGGCAGCGATGCAGATGTAACAATAGGCGTTAGGGAAAAAATGTTTATTCCAGCCTATCTTAAGAACTCATTTGAGGAGGCGCTGATTCTTAAAAACGATACATCTGACTATCCTTTGGTGAAAAACACAAAAATTCTGTTATATAATAATAATGAGATAAATAAAATAAGCGAAGAGAGCTTATATTCTCCGATTGTAGTGGCATTCGCAATTCTCTTCCTAACCATATCAGTCAGTCTGATACAGATTACAAAGCTCAATATAACCAAGATCCCCAAAATTTATGATACTGCAATTTTCGGTATCGCCGGATTGGGTGGATTGGTTCTGAGCGTTACAATCTTTTTTTCAGAACATCCAGCTACCAGTCCTAACTGGAATTTTGTCTGGCTAAATATATTTGCTCTTGCTGCAGCCATTTTATTTTGGGCAAAATCGGCAAACAGGACTGTTTATATCTATCATTTTATTAACTTTGCACTCTTAACAGTTTTTCTTTTGTTGTGGCTATTTATACCGCAACATCTACCGGTAGCAACAATACCATTTTCAATGAGTTTGTGGTTCAGATCGGGTACGCATCTGTTTATGCGGAGAAAAAAAATATTAAAAGACAAGCGGTTTTCATCAAGCAGGGAACTTAAAGCGGGGTGGGGACTATAAAAACGATAAACGGCCAATATTCATCAATGATCAAAGTATTATCTTCTTTAGTAGCTTTTTTTTCAATAACGGCACTATTTGCACAAAATCCTTCGGGCGATGTTCCTAAACTGGTTGTGGGAATAACTATCGACCAGCTTCGTGGCGATTACCTGGAAATTTTTAAAAAGACATTTGGCAACAAGGGGTTTCAAAGGCTGCTGAATAATGGCCTTGTTTACAGCAATATATATTATGATTTCCCTAATCTCGACAAAGCATCTGCCATTACCACAATTTATACCGGTGCCAATCCATCTAATCACGGTATAACAGGTGAAAAAAAATATTCCACGGCGACGAACAGCGAAATATCATCATTTTTTGATAATAACTATCTGGGGAATTTTACAACCGATAAAATGTCCCCGCTTCCGATAAAGGTCTCAACAATAGCTGATGAACTGAAAATAGCTTCAGGAGGACAGTCCGATATTTTTGCCTTTGCTCCTGATGCCTCACAGGCAATGGCTTCGGGGGGACATGCAGCCAATGGAGCATACTGGATTGAGGATATTACAGGAAAATGGGCTACAAGCACGTTTTACAATAACAGGCAACCTGTCGTTGATCAGCACAACCGAAGTGCTCAGTCGCTCAGCAATACAATAGGAGGCATTACATGGCGCCCGGCAATCGATATCTCGCATTACAATGCATTTCCATATACCAAAAACAGGACAAATTTTCAGCACTATTTCGGAGTCGATAAAAAAGATAATATACGCCTGTTTAAGCAGTCGCCATACGTAAACAGGGAAGTGAACGATATGGCAATAAAAGTGATTGAGTCAGGATCTCTGGGCAAGAGAATGAATCCGGACTTTCTGGCTGTTACCTTTTACGCTGGTAACTATGAAAATTCACTTGATAAAAATTACTCAATCGAACTGCAGGATACCTATCACCGCCTCGACCAAGAGCTGGAAAGGCTGCTTGAAGCCATCGATTCCTCCGTGGGACTTAAAAACACTCTGGTCTTTGTGGTGTCTACCGGATATTTCAATGAACAGGAGATAATACCAGAAGGCGTGGTTACATCCGGGGGGGATTTTTATCCCGATAGAAGCGTGGCACTTCTTAATATGTACCTGATGGCGTTGTATGGAAGGGAACAGTGGATTAAAAAATATTATAACAGAGAACTGTTCTTCGATAGAAAACTGATTGAAGACAAGAAGATCGACTTGAGGGAGTTTCAGCAGAAAGCAGCTGAATTTTTAGTGCAATCGGCTGGAGTTCAGGATGTGATTACTTCATATCAGATGTTGCATGGAGCATATAATCAAAATGTGCAGTATCACAGGAATGGATACTACAATGGCATTTCCGGGGATCTGTTCATTGAATTGCAGTCCGGATGGAGGGTTATTGAGCCTCAAAAACCAATTAAAGAGCGAGTGCGAAATAATGCCGTAATATCTCCGGTAATTTTTTTCGGGAGCGACATCAAACCACAAAGGATTAATAGAACTATAGAAGCGACTGAGATTGCACCCAGCGTGGCATACAGGTTACGAATCCGCGCTCCCAACGCTGCAAAAGGTGAAATTTTGGAAGAGTTATTTTAGAAAGCACAGCTTTAAAAGTTAATGAAAATATAACAGGAGTCCAGGGCAGATATAGGTTTTCAGTATTTAGTAAAAGGAAAAGATACAGGAGACAAAAACCAACAACCATTACATATAAAATAAAACGGCCCTGCCTCACAATAATAAAACTATGGGATTCAACGATATTATATCAAAAATATTTGGTAATAAAGCACAACGCGACCTGAACGAAATCAATCCGGTTGTAACAAAAATTAAAGAAGCCTATTTAGAAGTAGAGAGCCTCTCTAACGATGAACTTCGTGCAAAGACCAAAGAGCTGGAGAAACGTATTCAAGAATATGTTTCCGAAGAGAAAGCCCAGATAGATAACCTGAAAGCCGGCATGGAAGAGATAGAGCTGGATGAACGTGAAGCTGTCTGGAACCAGATAGACAAGTTGGAAAAGGAGATCACTGAGAAATATGAAAAGATCTTAAGTGAAGTATTGCCTTTGGCCTTCTCTGTCATGAAAGATACAGCCCGCCGTTTTACACAGAACGGGGAGATAGTGGTTACTGCTACCGATTTCGACCGTGACCTGGCTGCTGCACACGACTTTGTACGTGTTGAAGGTGATAAGGCTATTTATCAGAATCACTGGATTGCCGGTGGAAACGAGATCACCTGGGACATGATTCACTACGATGTGCAGCTTTTTGGAGGTGTAGTACTTCACCAGGGGAAAATTGCAGAGATGGCAACGGGAGAAGGTAAAACGCTAGTGGCTACTCTTCCGGTATTTCTTAACGCATTAACCCATGAGGGGGTACATGTGGTTACCGTGAACGACTATCTCTCCAAGCGTGACTCTGAATGGATGGGGCCAATGTACATGTTCCACGGGTTGTCTGTTGATTGCATCGACAAGCATGAACCCAATTCCGACGCTCGGCGCAAAGCTTACGAGGCAGATGTCACATTCGGTACAAACAACGAGTTCGGGTTCGATTATCTTCGCGACAATATGGCTATCTCTCCGAAGGACCTTGTACAGCGCAAACACAACTACGCGATAGTGGACGAGGTTGACTCGGTGCTGATTGATGACGCCCGTACACCGTTAATCATTTCCGGACCTGTCCCCAAAGGTGATGATCAGCTTTTTGATCAGTTTCGCCCGCGTGTTGAATTGATTGTGAAAGCACAACGGGAGCTTACAACACGCCTGCTTGCCGAAGCCAAAACATTGATGGCATCATCTGATCAGAAGGAACAGGAGGAAGGGACTCTTCTGCTTTTCCGTTCATATAAAGGGATGCCTAAATACAAACCTCTTATCAAGTATCTCAGTGAACAGGGAGTAAAAGCTGCAATGCTTAAAACCGAAGCATTCTACATGCAGGAACAGATGCGTAATATGCATATCGTTACTGATCCGCTTTATTTTGTTATTGATGAGAAAATGAACAGTATTGAGCTGACAGATAAAGGTATAGATATGCTGACCGGGAAATCTGACGATCCGCATTTCTTTATCCTGCCCGATATTGCGTCTCAGCTGTCTGATCTGGAAAATGCATCGCTAAACGATGAAGAGAAAGCAGCCAAAAAGGACGAACTTCTCCAGAACTACGCCATTAAGTCGGAACGCGTACATACTGTTAACCAGTTATTGAAGGCTTATACACTGTTCGATCGTGACGATGAGTATGTGGTGATCGACAACAAAGTTAAGATAGTGGATGAGCAGACCGGACGCGTGATGGAGGGACGCCGTTACTCCGACGGCCTGCATCAGGCTATTGAGGCAAAAGAGAGGGTGAAGGTGGAGGCGGCCACACAGACTTTTGCGACCATTACACTGCAGAATTTTTTCAGGATGTATAGTAAGCTTGCAGGTATGACTGGAACAGCTGAGACCGAAGCAGGCGAGTTCTGGGATATCTACAAACTTGATGTGGTGGTGATACCTACCAACAAACCTATTGTTCGTGACGATCAGAACGATCGCATATATAAGACAAAACGCGAAAAATATACCGCTGTTATAGAAGAGATAGAAAGCCTTATCTCAAAAGGACGCCCGGTACTGGTGGGTACTACATCAGTGGAGATCTCCGAGCTGCTAAGCCGAATGCTCACACTACGCAAGATCAAACATAATGTGCTGAATGCCAAGCTTCACCAGCGAGAAGCCGAAATTGTGGCCAATGCCGGCCAGAGTGGAGTGGTAACTATTGCTACCAACATGGCCGGGCGTGGTACCGATATCAAGCTGACACCTGCTGTAAGAGATGCAGGAGGTTTGGCTATAATTGGTACGGAACGGCATGAGTCGCGACGTGTAGACCGGCAGTTGCGAGGGCGCGCCGGACGTCAGGGAGACCCGGGATCATCAGTATTCTTCGTATCTCTTGAAGATGACCTGATGCGCTTGTTCGCTACCGAAAAAATTGCAGGACTGATGGACCGAATGGGGTTCAAAGAGGGGGATGTTCTGGAACACAGTATGTTGAGCAAATCGGTAGAGCGTGCTCAGAAAAAGGTTGAAGAGAATAACTTCGGAATTCGCAAGCGTTTGCTCGAATATGACGATGTTATGAATTCGCAGCGCGAGGTTATCTACAAACGCCGCCGTCACGCTCTTATGGGTGAACGTATCGATAATGACGTGGCCAACATGATTTCTGATACTGCCAGAAATATTGTTGAGCTAAATGAAGATGATTACACTAATATGAAGCTCGACCTTCTTCGTGTAATGGCACTCGAAATTCCTTTCAAAGAGGAAGATATGAAAAAGATGAAGGACGATGAAATTCTGGAAGCGGTAACAGACAAAGCTTTTGAAACATTCAAGCGCAAAACGGAACGGCTTGCCGAGATTGCTCAGCCTGTTATAAAGCAGGTTTATGAAAATCAAGGTGCAATGTATGAGAATATTCTGATTCCTATAACCGACGGCAAAAGAGTATATAATATCGGATGCAATTTGAAGGAGGCCTATGAATCGGGTTCGAAGGCACTTGTAAAAGCGTTTGAAAAATCGATATTGCTTCTTACTATCGATGAAGACTGGAAGGAGCACCTCCGCGAGATGGACGAACTGCGCCACTCCGTACAAAATGCAAGTTACGAACAGAAAGACCCGCTGTTGATCTACAAACTGGAATCGTTCAACCTCTTTAATTCAATGGTAAACGATATCAACTCCAAGGCGGTCTCTATTCTAATGCGCGGGCAGATTCCAATACAGGATCCAGGAAGTGTAAGAAGGGCTGCTCCCGAACAGAAAACCGATTACAGCAAATACCGCACGCAGAAGGATGAATCAGGAAGAGGAATACCTGGCGGGGATGGAGATGGCAATGGCAACGGTTCACCGCAACAGCAGCGCAAGCAGAAACTCGAACCTATCAGGGTAGAAAAAAAAGTCGGCCGTAACGATCTCTGTCCATGTGGCAGCGGCAAGAAATACAAAAACTGCCACGGCAGATAAGAGGACTGAATGCAAAGCCTTTAAAACATTTAGACAGGGAGAAATTATCTCCCTGTTTTTTTGTGAAATTCAAAGAAAAGCAGTACCTTAGTGTAGTCAAAATGTGAGTAATAATAAAACATTATTTACCTGTAAATAAACTACATAGAGAATATTTTTTGAAGAGAAAAATCACTTTTTAATATGATTGATCAGCAAGACAGAATCATCAAGATTAATATCGAAGATGAAATGAAATCGTCATACATCGATTATTCGATGTCAGTGATCGTTTCACGTGCTCTTCCCGATGTGCGTGACGGATTCAAACCGGTCCACAGGCGTATCCTTTACGGTATGTCTGAACTTGGAAACACATCAGATAAGCCACATAAAAAATCCGCGAGGATTGTCGGCGAAGTTCTGGGTAAATTCCATCCCCATGGCGACTCATCAGTGTATAACGCCATGGTGCGCCTGGCTCAGGATTGGAGCATGCGCTACACCCTGGTGGATGGACAGGGAAACATGGGAAGTGTTGACGGAGACAGCCCCGCTGCCATGCGTTACACCGAGGCACGGCTTAATAAGCTGGCTGAAGAGATGCTAAGGGATATCGACAAGGAGACTGTCGATTTTAAACTTAACTTTGACGATACATTACTGGAACCTACTGTTCTCCCCACACGAATCCCCAACCTTCTAATTAACGGTTCATCAGGTATTGCCGTGGGTATGGCAACCAATATTGCACCTCACAACCTAACGGAGTGTATAAACGGTATAATTGCATATATCGACGACAATGATATCGATACCAAAGGATTGATGCATTATATTAAAGCTCCCGATTTTCCTACCGGAGCCTATATTTACGGATACAAAGGTGTTGAGGAGGCTTTTGAAACTGGCAGGGGGCGCATCGTTATGCGTGGTAAAGCCGAGATTGAATCGGGTAAGACACACGATAGAATCATCATATACGAAATACCCTATCTGGTGAATAAAGCCGACCTGATAAGGAATATTGCCGATCTGGTGTCAGACAAGAAAATTGATGGCATTTCCAATATCAATGATGAGTCCGACAGGGACGGTATGCGCATAGTGGTAGATATAAAAAGAGACGGTAACGCCAATGTAGTGCTTAACAAGTTATATAAAATGACTGCACTCCAGTCCTCTTTCAGTGTAAATAATATAGCGCTGGTAAATGGACGCCCCGAACTACTATCACTTAAACGGATGATTGAACTCTTTGTGGAACATCGTCACGAGGTGGTGATCAGGCGTACCAAGTATGATCTGCGCAAAGCTGAGGAGAGGGCTCATATTCTTGAAGGATTGATTATCGCCTCAGACAATATTGACGAGGTTATTGCCATCATCCGGAGTTCTTCCACTCCGCAGGAAGCCATTCAGCGATTGATGGAGCGATTTGAACTTAGTGAGATTCAGTCCCGTGCCATCGTGGAAATGCGTTTAAGACAGCTAACCGGGCTGGAACAGGATAAGCTGCATGCCGAATATAATGAGATACAGAAACTGATCACCTATCTGAATGAGATACTGAGCAATGAGGAGCTTTGTATGCAGGTTATCAAGGATGAACTGATAGAGATCCGAAATAAATATGGTGATGAACGCCGTTCAGAGATTATCTTTGCATCGGAAGAGATGAACCCTGAGGATTTCTATGCAGACGAAGAGATGGTGATTACTATCTCGCATATGGGATACATCAAACGTACTCCTCTTACAGATTTCCATACTCAAAACAGGGGTGGAGTAGGGGCCAGGGGGTCCGATACCAGGGAAGAGGATTTCGTGGAATATATCTATCCGGCTACCAATCACAACTATATGCTCTTTTTTACACAGAAAGGGAAATGTTACTGGTTGCGTGTATTTGAAATTCCCGAAGGTACCAAAATTTCTAAGGGACGGGCAATTCAAAACTTGCTGAATATCGATTCTGATGACACAGTTACCGCATTTGTTCGTGTGGAGACCCTTTCGGATGAAGATTACATCAATTCACATTATCTTATATTCTGCACCCAGCAGGGTGTGGTTAAAAAGACTCTGTTAGAAGCCTATTCCCGTCCCAGACAGAATGGTGTAAACGCTATAACCATAAGGGATGACGATCAGGTTATATCTGTTCGTTTGACCGACGGCAGCAAACACGTGATCCTGGCAAACAGGAATGGTCGGGCCATCCGCTTCAGTGAAGATGATGTAAGGCCGATGGGACGTACTGCGACGGGAGTCAGAGGTATGACTCTTGATGAAGATGGGGAAGACTGTGTGATTGGAATGATCTGTATGGCTCCCGATTCCGAAAATACCATTCTTGTGGTATCGGAACAGGGATATGGAAAGAGAACTTACCTCAATGACGAGGATGGTGAACCTGTATATCGTATCACACGCAGAGGAGGTAAAGGTGTTAAAACACTGAACATTACAGATAAAACAGGTAAACTGGTGGCAATCAAGAGTGTGACCGATGAAAATGATTTAATGATAATTAACAAATCAGGCATAACGATACGTCTGAAAATTTCCGATATTCGCACAATGGGAAGAGCTACACAGGGTGTGCGCCTTATTAATTTGGATAAAAGAAATGATCAGATTGCTTCGGTTTGTAAGGTAAACTCTGAAGATTCAGATGATGAGATAAACAATAAATCTACGGAGCCTGATGATGATCTGCAGGAATCGGACAGTGTAGAATAATATAATCCAATTTAAACTTTTTGGTACATTTTAGTCAAAAAAGATAAAACAATCAAAATCTGATAAAGAATTTAGTTTAATCACAAAAAATATGAATGAAATGAGAAAGATCCTATTCCTAACAGTGGTAGCCGTTTTTTCTGCAGGTGGCATTTTTGCTCAGAAATCGGCACTTAAAGATGCAAAGAGAGCATTAGGCCGCGACGATCTGAATGAGGCAAGGACATTGATCAAACAGGCGTCAACAAACGACGAAACTGCCCTTGATGCAGAGACGTGGAAGATAATGGGCGACATAGGCAACAAAGCTTTCGATAACGAAAGAACCAAAACAATGCTGGGTCAGAAATCTAATGATAAGGTGATGTACGATGGATTATTGGAGTCATATAAGCCTTATTTGAAGGCTGATTCCCTGGGACAACTCCCGGATAATAAAGGCAAAGTCAAGAATAAATACCGCAAAGATATTGCCGGAATTCTTCGTGCCAACCATCAGTTTTATATCAATGGAGGTGTATTTTACAACGAGCAAAAGGATTACAAGAAATCAACCGATTTTTTCCAGATATATTGGGACATTCCAACATTACCAATGTATGAAGATCAGAAAGATGCATTTGTGCTCGACAGCACCTACCAGACAATCAAATACTATGCAATAATCACGGCTATACAGGCAGAAGATCACAAAAGAGCATTGGCTATGCTGGAACGTGCAGCCAAGGAGCCTTTCATTGAAAACAGTGCTTATAAGGAAAGTGACATATATGAATTGATGGCTAGCGAATATTTAAATATTGGAGATTCGGTTAGTTACATTAAAGCCCTGTATGATGGAGCTGAAAAATTCCCCAAGAGTAAATATTTTGTTCCAAACCTGGTAAATATATTTATTCGCCAGGGTGACTCTGAAAAAGCTATGCAATACCTGGACCAGGCTATCAAAAACGATCCGTCTAACGCATGCGACCTGAATAGTGTGAAAGGTGCTTTATTGGCTGAAAAGGGTAATTACGACGGAGCAGAGGTTGAATACAACAAAGCTCTTGCTCAGGATCCCAATTGCGAAAGAGCCCTTGAAAATCTTGCCAGAAATTATATTCTCCAGGCACAGGACATCAAGGAGAAAACAGCAATGTTGACAAATAGGCAACAACAAGTAGAAAACGATAAAATAACTGTTGAGTTGTATCAAAAATCACTTCCTCTGCTGGAAAAATTAGATGGACTATTAAAAGAAAGGAATGCTACTGATAGTGAAGTCAATGGAATTCTTTTGTTACTTAGAAATGTCTATTATAATTTAAGCGTAATGGGTGTTGATAAATCAGCAGAATTGAAAGTCATAGAAAGTCAATTGAATCTCAATAATGGTTCAAATTGATTCAAAATATTCATAATCAATTTTTTTGAGGTACCTTTCAAATAACATTTAACATTATTAAGAGCAGGAAGAAAACCAAGTGGTTTTCTTCCTGCTCTCGTTTTAGTCACTACTTGTAATTGCCAATTTAAAATGCACAAAAAATGTTTAATCAGAAATTTTGAAGGAAACAAGACTTTTTATCGTCGTA
>NZ_DIQL01000056.1:243713-262202 GCF_002427225.1 Proteiniphilum sp. UBA5463
TATGTTTTTATTTCTTCCTGATTTTAATTTTCCAAAAAAACGAATAAAGTAAGCACAAAACCGGAAGAGAAAGAAACATTTGATATTCAACCGGAATGGAAATAAACAAGAGGACGAACAACTAAAAGGGAAGTAATGAAAAAAGGGCTTCAACCGCGAGAGAAAAAAGGAGAAAATGATTATTGTTTCATAAGACGATTAAACATAATAGTAATTATAGGAAAAATTAAATATGAAGTTAAATGCTGAATTATGTATCATTACCCTGAATTCATACTTTTTTATTACTTTTGCACTTGAGATCAAATGATCGGCAATTTCAGCCATTAGAAAAGAAGAAAAAAGTTTTAATTTAATTTGCCCGTTATATATAACTTATCATTTGACGCCGGCATATGAAACATATAATTTATGACAATCAATCAACGATACAATCAGCGAGGTGTATCTGCATCGAAGGAAGATGTGCACAACGCCATAAAAAACATCGACAAGGGAATTTTCCCAAAAGCATTCTGTAAAATTATTCCCGATATCCTGGGCAACGACCCGCAATACTGCAATATCATGCATGCCGATGGTGCCGGAACAAAATCGTCACTTGCATATATTTACTGGCGTGAGACCGGTGATATTTCCGTATGGAAAGGAATAGCTCAGGATGCATTGATTATGAATGTGGACGATCTTCTTTGCGTAGGTGCTACCGATAACATCCTGGCCTCTTCGACCATTGGACGCAACAAAAATTTAATTCCCGGTGAAGTGATTTCAGCCATTATAAACGGGACCAATGAGCTATGCGAAGAGCTTTCCGGCATGGGGGTTCATATTTATCCCACAGGTGGTGAAACGGCCGATGTAGGCGATCTGGTGCGTACAATTATTGTAGACAGTACGGTTACCTGCCGCATGAAACGTTCCGATGTAATAGACAACAATAATATTCAGGCCGGTGATGTTATTGTTGGGCTGTCATCATCCGGGAAAGCTTCATATGAACAGGAATACAACGGAGGTATGGGAAGCAACGGGCTAACATCGGCCCGGCACGATGTTTTTGCCAACTATCTGGCACAAAAGTATCCTGAGAGCTATGATGCCTCTATCCCTGAAGATCTTATCTATTCTGGCAAGATGAAACTGACAGATCAGATTGAAGATCTGGGAATTGACGCCGGAAAACTGGTCCTATCCCCTACCCGCACCTATTCGCCAATTATATCATTGATAATCAAAGAGATAAACCCTAATATCCATGGAATGATCCACTGTTCAGGTGGTGCACAGACAAAAATCATGCATTTTCTGGGTGACAGGCTTAGAGTTGTAAAGAATAATCTTTTCACTGTCCCTCCCCTTTTCCGGCTTATTCAGAGTCAATCGGGAACCTGCTGGGAAGAGATGTATAAAGTATTTAACATGGGACATCGTATGGAGATTTATTTATCCGAAGCATATGCACAACAGGTAATCGACATCTCACGCTCGTTCAATGTGGATGCACAAATTGTAGGATATGTTGAAAAGTCGGATGTGAGGGAACTGATTATAGAAAGCGAATCAGGCCGCTTTATTTACTCATAATTTCATTTTCACATTTATACCGCCGATACATAAACATAACTAAATATCAGATCAAAAACAGGGCCTGTCAGATTTTTATAAAAATAAGATTGGATTTTTTATGTCTGAAAACTCATTACTCGATAAATTACAACATCTTGTAACCCGCTTCGAAGAGGTGGCTACACTCATTACCGATCCGTCAGTCATTGCCGAGATGGATCGTTATGTTAAGCTGAACAAAGAGTATAGCGACCTGCAAAAAATTATTGGTGTTAGAAATGAATATAAAGCAGCTTTGGACAGCGTGGCAGAAGCAAAAAAAATTCTCGAAAATGAATCTGATAGCGATTTGAGGCAATTGGCCAGCGATGAGCTATCAATCAATACGGAAAAATTGCCTCTGCTGGAAGAGAAAATTAAACTGTTGCTTATTCCTTCAAACCCCGAAGATGCCAAGAATGTAGTTATGGAGATTCGTGGTGGTACGGGCGGCGACGAAGCAGCTATATTTGCCGGCGATCTCTATAAGATGTACCTCAAATATTGCGAAAGCAAGGGGTGGACCACTGAGCTGGTTAGCTTTACGGAAGGTACAGCAGGAGGTTTTAAAGAGATTATATTTACTGTCAGTGGTACTGACGTATACGGAACATTAAAATATGAGTCGGGCGTACACAGGGTACAGCGTATACCTCAAACGGAGACGCAGGGCCGTGTTCATACTTCAGCTGCTACGGTAGCTGTGCTACCTGAAGCTGAAGAGTTCGATGTGGATCTAAATCCGGCCGATATCGATTTTCATACCGCCCGCTCCAGCGGTGCTGGCGGCCAAAATGTGAATAAAGTGGAGACTAAAGTGCAACTTACCCATAAGCCTACAGGTATTGTAGTGGTATGTCAACAGGCTCGTTCACAGCTTAAAAATCGGGAGATTGCCATGCAAATGCTTCGTACAAAGCTTTACGATATTGAACTTACAAAACGACAGGGCGATATAGCTTCGCGTCGTAAAACCATGGTTTCCACAGGAGACCGTTCCGCAAAAATACGTACTTACAATTATCCCCAGGGTCGCATAACAGATCACCGTATTAACTACACTGTGTACAATCTTTCTGCATTTATGGATGGTGATATTCAAGATGTTATCGATAAGCTGATGGTGAGCGAAAACGCAGAAAGAATGAAAGAGGCTGAAATGTAATATATTAATAGACGTTTCAAAAAAAAAAAATGAATAAACAACAGCTTTTTGAGCAGATAAAGAAAAAGCAATCTTTCCTTTGTGTGGGGTTGGATACAGATATCAAAAAGATTCCGGAACATGTGCTCGATTCGGAAGATCCCATATATGACTTCAATAAAGCAATTATTGATGCCACAGCGGCATATTGCGTTGCTTATAAGCCCAATCTTGCTTTCTATGAGAGCGAAGGTGTAAGTGGATGGCTTTCCTTCGAGAAAACAGTCGAATATATTAAACAGAGGTACCCGGAAATGTTTATTATTGCTGATGCCAAACGTGGAGACATTGGTAATACAAGCGAGATGTATGCCCGCTCATTTTTCGATAAAATAAAATTAGATGCGGTAACAGTGGCACCATACATGGGTGAAGACAGTGTAATCCCGTTTCTTTTGTATCCCGAACGGTGGGTCGTTCTACTGGCTCTTACCAGCAACAGGGGTTCACTAGATTTTCAGCTAACAAAAGATGAAAACGGGGAACGCTTGTTCGAGAAAGTTTTGCGTATTTCAAAACGATGGGCTACTGATGAACAGATGATGTATGTGGTGGGTGCCACTCAAGGAAAACTGTTTGAAGATGTCAGAAAAATTGTTCCAACACATTTCCTGCTGGTTCCCGGCATAGGCGCTCAGGGGGGATCACTTGAAGAGGTGTGCAGTTACGGCATGAACAGAACCTGTGGCTTGCTCGTGAACTCTTCACGGGGAATAATATATGCTGATAACGGTGAAGACTTTGCCCGTGCAGCAGGTGAAGAGGCAATGAAACTCCGGCAGCAGATGATGAAGATGCTGGAGAAATATTTGTAAGATCAGAAGACAAGGTAAGGCAGTGAAAAAACGAAAAATAATTAACGATCCCGTTTTCGGCTTTATAAATATACCGAACGATTTTGTATATGATATAATTCAACATCCTTATCTGCAGAGGCTGAACCGTATCCGTCAATTGGGACTTGCACCATTTGTTTATCCGGGAGCACAACATACACGCTTTCATCATTCAATAGGGGCTATGTTCCTTATGGACGAAGCACTTAAAACTCTGAAAGAGAAAGGGCATGAAATATCGCCCGATGAATATAACGGTGCATTGGCTGCAATCCTGATGCATGATATCGGGCATGGTCCATTTTCGCATGTACTGGAAAATACACTTGTCACCACTATTCATCATGAGGCCATCTCTTTACAGCTTATGCATCAGATGAACAGGCAATGGAGAGGAGAATTGCAGGTGGCAATCGATATTTTTACCGACAGCTACCCAAAACGCTTCCTTTACCAGTTGGTTAGCAGTCAATTAGATGTGGATAGGCTTGACTATCTTCGCCGCGACAGTTTTTTTACCGGTGTGGTTGAAGGTAATATTGGTTCGGCGCGTATAATAAAGATGCTTGATGTGAAGGATGATGAGCTTGTTGTTGAATCAAAGGGGATCTATTCCATTGAGAACTTCCTTATGTCACGTAGGCTCATGTACTGGCAGGTATATCTGCATAAAACGGCCGTGGCTGCAGAGAAAATGATGATTAACACGCTCAGGCGTGCCAAGGAGCTCTCTATGAACGGCGAACATCTTTTTGCCTCCCCTGCCCTCTCCTATTTTTTGTCAAATGAGACCACAATTGCCGATTTTGAAAATAACGGCGAAGCACTCCGCCAATTTGTCGACCTCGATGATAATGATATATGGTCGGCGCTGAAAGTGTGGACTTCACATCCTGACACTGTGCTATCGATATTAAGCGACGGAATGGTAAACCGGAGGCTCTTCAAGATTGAAATAACTGATGAAAAAGCAGGAGAAGAGAAAGTTGGCAATTATCTGAAATCATACATGAAAAAGTATGGCCTCACTCTTCACGAAGCTTCTTATTTCATCTCGTCAGACATCGTTACTACAGATATGTACAGCGAAAAAGACGATAGTATTGATATACTCTATAAAAACGGTATGGTGAAAGATATATCCGTGGCATCAGACATGCTGAATATTGAGCTGCTGTCGAAAAAAGTTGTAAAATACTATTTTGCCTACTTAAGATGCTGATTTGTATTTATTGTCATTGCTTGTGACTGCCCGATCATTTTTTGCTGTTGGGACAAAAAACCAGACAACAATGCTGCCGGTTACTCCAAGGGACAGAATCACCCACCTGAGCGCTCCTCCGCTTACCACAACAAAAGAGGAGAACGATACCATAATAGACATAAAGGCAATTACACCTAACTTTCCTTTGCGGGTTATCCCTTTCCTGCGCTGGTAATTTTTTATCCTTGGGCCCAATATTTTATTATCTATAAGCCGGTTGTATAGTTTCTCGGAACTTTTGGCATATAGGAAAGCCGCCAATAATGCCAGCGGAGTAACCGGGAGCCCTGGCACAACAATGCCCAGGGTAGCCAATACAAGGGAAAGAGTACCCCCCGCAATATACAGGCCACGTGTAATTCTGTTTTTTTTGATCTCCGAATTTACTTTTTTTTCAGACAAAGCTATAGAGATATCACGCGCTACCGGACGGTTATGTTCATTAAAACCATTTTCCATCAATAAACTTGTTTTTTCGTGTTAAAATCATGAATTTGCAAAGTTAATTAAATATTCATAATGCCCAAGCCTGTATTATTCAAACCTCTATGATTTTCAGGAATATAATTTTTTGCAGTCATTTTAATTTCTACTATCTTTGCGTAAATTGTTAAGGTTAGAATTGAAATCTACATAGAGCATATGGATCCCAAAATAGAGAAGATGAAAAAAATCCGGCTACTTTTCGTATGTCTTGGAAATATCTGCCGCTCACCTGCCGCCGAAGGCATCATGCGCAGGATTGTGGAAAAAAATGATCTTCAGGATATAATAGAGGTTGATTCTGCGGGTACATCTGGATGGCATGAAGAAGAGCTCCCCGATGAACGCATGCGTTCACATGGCGAGAAAAGGGGGTACGATTTCTGCAGTCGTGCACGGAAATTCAGAAAATCTGATCTCGATGATTTCGATTATATCATTGTAATGGATGATAGCAACTACAATAATGTGAAGTCGATGGCTTCAACCAGCGAACAGGTCAACAAAATTCACATGATGGCCAATTACTCTTTGCAGTACAGTTATTATGATCATATTCCGGATCCATATTACGGTGGGTCTTCAGGATTTGAACTGGTGCTGGATTTACTGGAGGATGCCTGTGAAGGGCTGCTCCAAGCCATAAAGAAAGATTGTTCATTGTTTTAAGCAATAAAAAAACAGCTGAAATTCAGCTGTTTTTTTATTGATCCGTACCTCTCTTTTTCTATTCTTTAACAGGCCATTTTCGCTTCAAACTTACTCCCCCTCTACAATCAATTCCGGTAACCTGCTTTATTATTATATCGGTACAGTTCGTGAAACAAATGTTGGTTAAACCACATAAAGGGAACTTATGGACTCGTTATTGCATACGCGAATAATGGAATTTGCAAACATATCTGCTACTGAAAGGATCTTTACTTTATCTGATTTACGGGGGTATGGGATACTGTCTGTAAATATTAATTCTTTAAGTTTCGACTTATCAATCCGCGAAGATGCCGGATCTGACATTACAGCATGGCTGGCAATAGCCCTCACGGAACTGGCACCGTTATCCATAATAAGATCGGCTGCTTTTGTAATGGTCCCCGCGGTATCTACAATATCATCTATAAGCAGGACATCCATTCCGCGCACATCACCAATAATCTGCATATCAGATATCTCATTGGCTTTCTTCCTGATCTTGTAACAAATCACCATTGGACAGCCGAGAAACTTTGAGTAAGCGCTGGCGCGTTTGGTACCGCCCACATCAGGTGTCGCAATAACCATATTTCTTAAGTCAAGCTGCTTTATATACTCCACGAATACACCTGAAGCGTATAGGTGATCTACAGGCACATTAAAAAATCCCTGGATCTGGTCAGCATGCAGATCCATTGTTATCAGACGGTTAATTCCCGCTGCTGCCAGCATATCGGCAATAAGCTTTGCGCCTATGCTTACACGTGGTTTGTCTTTTCTGTCCTGCCTTGCCCATCCAAAGTAAGGAATTACTGCCACAATGGATTTAGCTGATGCACGTTTTGCAGCGTCAATCATCAGCAGCAACTCCATGAGGTTATCAGAATTCGGAAAGGTAGATTGGATAAGAAATACCTGCTTGCCGCGAATTGATTCTTCGTATGAAACGGCAAACTCACCATCGGCAAAATGTTCAATTATCATGTTACCCAACGGGCAACCCAAACTGTTACAAACCTTCTCAGCGAAGTAACGTGATTTACTTCCCGAAAAGATTTTAAATGGTCTCTCCTGCATGTTTTATAATTTTCTAAGAACTAAATATATAGGTTTTATACAACTTTTATCTTCGGAAAAATGTGAAAGTTTCGACAAAATTACAAAAACTAACTTCAATAAAGAATAATTTAATCAAAAGAAATTCGGTATATTTCTCCAGAGTTATTTTCAAGTCTCATTTTTAAAGAGAAAACCGAAGAAAATGTTATTACTTCGCTCGCTTTGTTCAACAGGGGAGTGATTTTACCGTTTCCGGTGTTATCAATCCCAAAAAACGACAGTGCATGTGGTGGAATATTTACAGTGCACTCTTTCGGTTCATTATCAAAATTTGTTGCAATAAGGAGCAGATCTTTCCCGTCACCTCGTAAAAATGCGAATAACCGGGTAGAGTCGAATTCCAGATTGTCATAATTGTACGGCATCAGATCATAGAATAGGCCTTCGGAAAGGGCCGTTTCCTTATTACATATCCTTATGAGCCCGGTGTAGAAATCACGAAGCTCCTTTTCTTCCTTGCAGAGTTGTTCATCGTTCCACTTTCCGTTGTTGTTCCACCGTCGTATTGTATCCACCGACCAATAATCGAAAATAGTAGTACGTCCGTTTTTCCCGCTGAAACCCTCTTCATCCATTCCCCTTTCACCAAATTCTTGCCCTGCATGAATCATAACCGGGTTAGTATTTATTGTGCACGTAACAATCATTGCGGCTTTACCTTTTTCACCCTTTTTCAGGAAGTAATCGGAAGCAATTCGTTGTTCATCATGATTTTCCATGAAGTTAAGCATCTTATGCTGGATATCACCCACATTGTTTAATGCAAATGTTATATCTGATGAGGGCCTGTAACCGCATGCAACGTCACGCAATACGTCGTATAAACCTACTTTGTCGTACAGGTAATCGAAAATGTTGTTGCCCAGAAAACCTCGGTATGCTGAAGGATTATAAATCTCGGCAAGAAAGATAATTTCTTTGAATTTTGCTTTAACCTGTGGAATAAGCCACTGCCAAAACTCCAGTGGTACCATCTCTGCCATATCGCAACGGAAGCCGTCAACCTTCTTTTTTGCCCAAAACATAAATATGTCTCTCATCTTAATCCATGTATCCGGAACAGGATTAAAATGAGAAGTACCTCCTCCAGGGTAGTCTATACCGTAATTTAGTTTTACCGTATCGTACCAGTCGTAATGAGTAGGTTTACTGTTGAAACAGTCGTTGCCAGTCGCTTTAGCAGGATACTCAAGGTATTCACACTCTGCCTTTTTTACGTGCGAAAGCTGTATCTCCAGCAATTGCCCGGGAATATAATAAAAATTGTTTTTCGAAGAGAATGCAATGGATGTATTGTCATCCTGCCCGAAATCTCTTACATTATCCGGTTTGCTGACAGACCGGTAGTTCCTTGCCACATGATTGGGAACATTGTCGATAATTACCTTTAGTCCTGCTTTGTGAGTGCGTTTAATAAGGTTTTCAAACTCATCCATTCTGTTGTGAATGTCAACCGCCAGATCTGGATCTACATCGTAGTAGTCACGAACAGCATATGGCGATCCTGCTTTTCCCTTAATGATCCCCGGGTACTCTTCAGGAATGCCGAAAGCTGTATAATCGGTAACTGATGCATGTGCCAGCACACCAATATACCACACATGCGTATATCCGTTCTCCCCGATCTGCCTTAACACCTTGTCCGTGATATCATTGAATTTTCCGCATCCGTTCTCTTCAATTGATCCGTTGTGTTTGTTTTCGGAAAAACTGTTTCCGAAAAGCCTTGGTAGTAATTGATAAATAAACAGTTTATTATTTTGCATACAAATGGTTAATATTTACGATATGATATATCAAACGGAACAGATTTTATTTCTCAGCGTTTGTTTTCAGATACTCTGTTTTTGCTTTATGGTTTAATTACAGTCTGCAATCTTGTAACTGAGCAAAACTCTATTATTTATGTCAGCTTCATAAATCTTGTTTATTAGGGGAGTTATCACGCTTTGCCAGTCTTAAGCGTTTAATCTGGGCCCGTACCTTTTCGGTCAGTTCATAATGCCTATGGCACTTTTTAACAACCTGCCACGACTCTTTTTCGCTCATCTTCATAGCGGCAAAATTATATCCATGCTCAATTATGGTTTTCTGATTATGAAGGTCGAACATGGAGAATTTTTCAAGTCCTTTTGTCTCAATGAGTATATCACAGTAGGTTTTATCGAAAACGGTATTGGAGTTTGACATCAAATTGAATGTTCGTTCCAGCATAGTGCGGATGTTGTTTTTTCCGGCCGGAGGAATCATTAATGACACATTCACACCTATAACATATTTACATTTTTTTCGGATGACAGAGACAGGGAAATTTTTTAGCAATCCTCCATCTACATAAGAAACATCGTTAATTATCTGAGGATGAAAGATAACTGGAATGGAACAGGAAGCCACCACTGCGTCTATCAGATTATCTCCGTTTGAGAAAGTAACCGTACAGGCCCTGTCCCAGTCTGTAGCTACAACATAGAACGGCATCTGTAACTCTTCAAATCGTTTGGCCCTGAGATTTTTTTTAAGGAAGTTGTGCAAACCGGTACTTTTAAAAAAACCAGTCTTGGGTAAAGTGAATTCGACAAACTCCCTGAACTCTTTCTTTTTAAAAAGTTCGGATATCTCTTCGGGATGAAAGCCATCGGCATAAAAAACACCTGCGAGAGCTCCTGCACTTGTACCTGAAATTACATCTGGCTTTAATCCGCATTTTTCAAGTACCTGCAACGCCCCCAGGTGGGCGAAACCCTTGGCTCCTCCTCCACTAAGCGCATAGCCTAAAAAATAATCATAGCTTTTTCCGAAGATTGCCATAATCAAATCTTCTTATATTATTATACTTTACAAATATGCTAATTTTTTTTTGATTTATCAATGAGTCCTCTCCGAAAACCTCAAAACCCAATTTTGTCTGTTTGTAACTTATTGAAAATCAATGTTTATCTTGTGAAATTTTCAAGAAAAAAGACTTATCGGAGGAGACTCATCTATTAACACTGTAACCATTAAAAAACTATTTTCTAGAGAATATCAGACTAAAGGAGTTTCAAATCATTTTTCAGCTGTTGTATTGTTTTTCCCAATACCGGATGGATTACTTCTGGGGCTATTTCACATAGCGGTTCGAGAACGAAGCTGCGTGTATGAAACCTTGGGTGAGGAACTACCAGGCCGGGAGTATTAATAACCAAATCTCCTGCAAGAATCAGGTCTATATCAATCAAACGGTCGACATATCTGCAATTACTGCTTTTTGCAGTTCTACCTATTTCTATTTCAATCTCCCGTGTTATTGAGAATACACTATCAATCTCTAAAGATGTTGCCACTTCGCATACACAGTTGATGAAATTGTTCTCCGACTGAAAATCAACTGGTGTTGTAATATAAAGAGCGGAGAAGGAACATATTCTTCCAATCCGCTCTTCAATTTTTTGATAAGCATCCTCAATATTTTTTTGTTTATCACCAAGGTTTGAGCCTAGGGCTAAAAAAAGAGAGTATTCCATACCTGCTCCAACTATTGCAATATGTATAGTTAATCTATTATCAGCATGGCATCACCATATGCGCCAAATTGATATTTTTCTTCAATTGCCACCTCATATGCTTCCATTATTTTTTCGTAGCCTCCAAATGCGCAAGCCATCATTAGCAGCGTGGAGTATGGCAGGTGAAAGTTGGTGATAAGGCTGTTTGTTAGTGTGAAGTCGTAAGGAGGAAAAATAAACTTATTTGTCCAACCGCTCCTTGGCTTCAAATGCCCGTCGGTGCTTACAGTGGTTTCCACAGCGCGTAGTACAGATGTGCCTACTGCACAAATGCTTCTCTCTTCATCCTTTGCCTTGTTTACTCTACTGCACAACTCTTCTGAAATGATCATCTGTTCCGATTCCATCTTATGTTTAGTGAGGTCCTCCACATCAATCATGCGATATGCCCCCAGACCGTTATGTAGAGTGAGGAAACCGAACTCAATATCCTTTATCTCCATCCTCTTCATCAGCTCGCGACTGAAATGCAGCCCGGCTGCAGGAGCAACAACAGCCCCCTCGTTTCTGGCAAATATGTTCTGGTACCTTTCCATATCTTCGGGAACAGCATTTCGCTCCAGATATTCAGGTATTGGTGTTTCCCCAATTGCAAACAGCTGGCATTTAAACTCATCGTATGGCCCGTCATAAAGAAATCGCAGTGTGCGTCCACGCGATGTTGTATTATCAATCACCTCAGCAACAAGCTCTTCGTTTTCTCCAAAATAGAGTTTGTTTCCGATTCTTATTTTTCGTGCCGGATTTACCAGCACATCCCACAAGTGCTGATCGGGATTAAGTTCTCTCAATAAAAAAACCTCAATCTTTGCACCTGTTTTTTCTTTGTTACCAAACAGTCTTGCAGGAAAAACCTTAGTGTCGTTAAAGATAAAAAAATCTTTTTCATTAAAATAGTCAAGAACATCTTTGAAAACTACATGCTCCAGTTTATCCGATTTTCTGTGTACTACCATCAGCCGGGCTTCATCGCGATGAAAAGAAGGGTATTTCGCAATGAGTTCTTCCGGCAAATTAAATTTGAATTGCGAAAGTTTCATAAGTTAAATAAATCCTGTATCAATTATATTTTATAGTCAATCTAAATATCATCTTATTGCTGGACATTCTCGTCTATAAAATGGTCCAATTCGTCCATTTTCAAACATTTATCCAACGTAATCTCTCCTACCCTCGTGCGTACAAGCCCTGTAAGGTGAGCACCTGAGTTCAAAGCTTCTCCAATATCTCTGGCCAGTGCCCTGATATAAGTACCCTTGCTGCAGACTACACGGATAGTGATGTACGGCATATTGTAAAAAATCAATGCGATACTATCTATAACCAATAATTTGGGTTTTAGTTCAATATTTTCATTTTTTCTGGCAAATTCGTAAGCCCTTTTACCATCAACCTTAACAGCCGAAAACAGAGGTGGTACCTGTTCTATAGATCCTGTGAAACGAAGAAGAGTTTTCTCCACCATTTCCTTTGTTATATGCTGTGTAGGGTATTCTGCATCTATTTCCGTCTCAAGATCGAACGACGGTGTAGTTGCTCCAAGACGGATATCTGCAATATACTCTTTTGTCTGTGACTGCAGCTCCTCTATAAGTTTGGTTTTTTTACCAGTACAGATTGTCATTACACCGGTCGCCAATGGATCGAGTGTGCCTGCATGACCAACCTTCAATTTTTTTATCTTCAGCTTTTGACACAGCTTTGCACGAACAACACGAACAACCCTGAATGATGTCCAGTGAAGAGGTTTATCGATATGTAAAATTTCACCTTCGATAAAATCCATATTGCTACACCATACTTAAGCTTACACCTGAAAAAATTAGCACCAGCAAAATACCACCGACAATTATTCGATATACGCCAAATGCCTTGAATCCGTATCTGGTGAGGAAATTAATAAAGAATTTTATGGCAAAAATTGCTACAATGAATGCAACCATGCTGCCGATTGTCAGCAACAGCATGTTTTCTTTCAGCATTTCGGCACTGATAGGGTCTTTCATCAGCTGGTACAGTTTGTAACCCGATGCTGCCGCCATAGTTGGTACAGCCAGAAAAAAAGAAAATTCAGCAGCGTTTTTCCGGGAAAGCTTTGTTGTCATACCTCCTACAATGGTTGCCATTGAACGTGATACGCCGGGTATCATGGCAATACATTGATAAAGACCTATCTTCAATGCCCTCTTCCATCCCATCTCCTGGTCTTCTGACGGTTTGTCAAACCATTTATCCACGTAAAGCATGAGGATCCCTCCCAGTACAAGCATCGCAGCCACAACTGTCACATTCTCCAGCAAAGCATCTATCCGGTCACTAAGAAGCAACCCTATAACACCAGCAGGAATAACAGCAATGAACAATTTCCAGTAGAAATCGAATTTATAAACGAACTGAGTGAGCCGGTTCAATACTTTTTTTCCTGCCTTCGCTCCGGCAACATCCTCTTTTTGGGATATATGAACAGGCCTGAGGCGAAAAAAACGTTTATGGTAGAGGAGCACTACCGACAATATAGCACCAAACTGAATAATTACAGTAAAGGCTTTCACAAAAGGGGTAATTTCCATTCCCAGCAACGCCTGGGTTATAATCATATGACCGGTAGATGACACAGGCAGAAATTCAGTTAGCCCTTCCACTACAGCAATAATGAGCGCTTCTAAAATACTCATGAAGATGATGTTTTTGTACGATGTTCCAAGTGATTATTTTTCTTTTTCACTTTTATACTCTTTCGTAGGATACAAAATACCTACTATCATCAGTACAAATCCGGCAAGACATACAACGGGAGCAAGTTTAATGCGCCTTGCACTGAAAATTTCGGATTCGAAACCGTTTTCGAAAGATGTTGATGGGCCGGTCATCAATACAAATCCGATAATAATAAGCAAAACAGCAATGCCGCATATGATCAGGTTTTTTTTACTTAGAGCTACGTTTTTATTAGACATATTATATTTTAAAATTTATACATAATAAAGCTTGTCAGAACTCATTTTCACATATCGGTTTACAGCAAAAGCGGTAGCTACGGTGGAAATAATCACACCCAGTATTATCACAATGACGAAAATTACAGACAAACCGGAAAAAGGTACAACAGATTGAATCTCAGCGTACTCTTTACCGAAGTAGGTTATCAGCGATAAAATGATTAGGTCCGCAATAATTCCGGCAATCAAACCGGTGAAAATATTACTTATTACGAATGGTTTTCTTATAAAACCGCCTGTGGCACCTACCAGTTTCATTGTATTGATAAGAAATCGTTTTGAATAGACACTTAGCCTGATTGTATTCCGAATAAGTGTGAATGATATGAAAAGGAGCACAGCTGCCAGAATGAGCAACACAGTCATAACCCTGGCAAGATTGTTGTTGATAAGATCTATCGCCTCCTGCTGATAAAGCAGATCAGTTATATTGGTATTTTGCCTGACCAACTTGTTTATAACGGCAATACTGTCGCTATTGGCATATTCCGAATGGAGAAAAATCTCAATGCAGTCTTGTGCAGGATTGTACCCTAGTAACTCTTCGGGGTCTTCGCCCAGATCTTTAATAAGCTGTTCTTTTGCTTCTTGCTTGCTAATAAAACGCGATGATTTTACAAATGGTTGTCCATCGAGGTTTTTCCTGATAGCGCTTATTTGTGAATCTGTTACATTGGAAGAGAGCATTACGCTAAAACTCATATTCTCTTTCAGGAATTTCGACATCTCATTCCCCATGAACAGAATTAAAATAGTAATACCCAACAACACCAAAACCAGCGAAATACTGATTGTTGATGTTATTTTTGCATTCAGGAATCTTGCCGTGGATACTTTTTTTTTGTTAGACATAGGTGATTGCAATAACGAGAGGCGAAAATTCAACAAAAGAGCCCATTTCCAAATAAACTGCAAAGTAATAAAATTAATTGCATAAAACAGGATAGAATGGAAAATATTAAGGGAAATAAACTTAATTTTTCATTTATCAAACTTCTTTGTTACAGCAATCTTTTGTTTTTGTTTACTCCTTATAATCGATGCTGCAACAGATATCAATATCAAAAAAAGGATAATGAGAAGCGACATAGCAGTTGGAATATAAAATTCCGTGCCATTGGCATCAGAATAGTGGTTGATAATCATCTTGCTGCCTATAAAAACAAGGATGGCACTGAGCGCATACTTCAGGTAAATGAAATAGTCCATTACTCCTCTTAGAGCAAAATATAGTGAGCGAAGGCCCAGAATAGCGAAAATATTGGATGTATAAACGATAAACATATTGGTAGAGACTGCCAGCACTGCCGGAATTGAATCTATCGCAAATACCAGATCGGTCATCTCAATTACAAGAAGCGCAAGAAAAAAAGGTGTTGCAACCATTTTATGATCAATCTTTGTGAAAAATTTTGGTTCTGACATGTCGTCAGTCACGGGGAAAATTCTGCGGATAAATTTCACAAATGAACTTTTATTCAGATCCTTCTCTTTTTCCTTTTTTATTCCTGCCTTTTCTCTGAGGTGGTCTGTAATCATCTTTATTCCTGTTATAACCAGAAATCCGCCGAACAGATACATAATCCATGCAAACCTTTCAATAAGCGTGATACCGGCAAAGATAAATATCGCCCTGAAAATGAGAGCTCCAATGATTCCCCAGAAAAGTACATCATGCTGATACCTGAAATCGATCTTAAACGAGGTGAATATGAGAATAAAAACAAAAAGATTGTCAATACTCAGCGACTTTTCAATCAGATATGCAGTAAGGAACTCCAAGGCAGGTTCTTTACCGAAGATAAACAGGACTCCAACATTAAAAATAAGTGCAAAACCAATCCAGAAAAGACTTAACCATAATGCTTTTTTTATATTTACGACTTCTCCTTTTTTGTGAAAAACAAACATGTCAAGGGAAAGAAGGGTAATGATCAGGATGATAAACCCAACCCAAAATTTTGAACTAACTTCCATCTAATAAACAATTTAAATAATATAATAACCTAAAAAAACTTTCGTACTTGTACTTGTACTTGCTATATGCAATAGCTATATGTAACGGTAGTGCAGTGGTATATAATACATTTACTGCTCCTGCTGACCTTTTTTATGATCAATGTTAATCGGCTTCAAATTGAGTTCGCTGGCCTTTTCCATCATAAAAAGGAAGGCTGCTTCATGTTCATTGGGTATTACACCATCGAGGATAGCCTCTTTTATAGCCGATTTCAGCAATCCCACCTCACGTCCCGGCGGAAGTCCGAACACCTCCATTATCTCTTTGCCATCAACAGGAGGCTGGAAGTTGCGTACCCTGTCTTTCTCCTCTATCTCCTGAAGCTTTCTCCTTACAATTTTGAAGTTGTTCAGGAACCGCCTTACCTTTTCAGGGTTCTTTGAAGTTATATCAGCCTCGCACAGCATCATCAAATCATCAATGTCGTTACCCGCATCGAAAAGGAGCCGGCGAACCGCCGAGTCGGTAACCTCTTCCTCTACCAGCTGCATGGGTCGCATATGAAGTGAAACCATCTTCTGCGTATATTTCATCTTCTCATTTTGCGGAAGTTTCATTCTCCGGAAGATTTTAGGGATCATTTTTTCACCAAAATAGTTATGGTTGTAGAATGTCCATCCCAATTTCGGATCCCATCGTTTGGTAGCCGGTTTGGCTATGTCGTGAAGTAATGCCGACCATCGCAGCCAAAGATTATCGGTATTCTTTGCAATATTGTCAAGGACAACAAGTGTATGATAGAAATTATCTTTATGCCCTACCCCATCCTTGGTTTCCGCTCCTTTCAGCTCTGTTAGTTCAGGAAAGATGATATCCAGCAATCCTGTTTTATCCAGTAAAATAAATCCGACAGAAGGTTTGGGTGACAATATAATTTTATTGAGCTCATCAGCCACCCTTTCCATCGATACTATAAGAATACGCTCCCTGTTTCGGATTATGGCATCGAACGTATCGGGAAAAATATCAAATCCAAGTTGTGATGCAAAACGAATGGCACGCATCATACGCAACGGATCGTCACTGAAGGTGATGTCAGGATCAAGAGGTGTCTTTATAATCAGATTATCCAGATCACTAAGGCCGTCGAACGGGTCAACCAACTTCCCATACTGCTCTTTATTAAGGCAGAAAGCCATGGCGTTAATGGTAAAATCGCGCCGCTTCTGGTCGTCCTCAAGAGTGCCTTCTTCCACAATCGGCTTTCGGGAATCGTGGCTGTACGACTCTTTCCTGGCACCTACAAACTCAATTTCGTACCCTTTATGCTTTATCTGTGCTGTACCGAAGTTTTTAAAAACAGTAATTTTTGTATTTTTCCCCAGTTTTTTAGCTACCAATTGAGCCAGTTCAATTCCTTTTCCCACTGCCACAATATCTATATCGTTCGATGGGCGGAAGAGAAAAAAATCTCGTACGTATCCTCCGATTAAATAGCACTCCAGCTCCATTTCATCTGCAGCACTTGAAATAATCCTAAAAATTTTTTTATCTAAATATGACAGTATCTCCTCATGAGATATATCCATAACCTTTTGGTTTTTAAACTTTACGGCCTAGAATAACTATTGTGTAATTTATTTTCCATCAGCCAATTATCTGTTACAAATTACAAAATTACAATAATTGTACTTCAAAACAGCTTTTTATGATGAATATATTTAGTAAATTTGCAAGATATAAGTCGATAACGGGGTTATAATCGTACATTCAATATATTATTAATGATGCGTTTTAATTTTAGAACCCATATTTTATTGTTTATCAATGTTCTCTTAATCTCCTGTTCCGGAGGCAACGGTGCAAAAAAATATCTTTCAGATGCAGCTATCGCATATCAAGAGGGGAACTATTCACTGGCTAAGTTGAAGATAGACAGCATAAAAATACTCTATCCTAAATCTTTTGATGAGATTAATGCCGGTTTTTCTCTTATGCAACAAATACGAATGTCCGAGAACATAAGAAATATTGTATTTTGTGATTCAATGCTTCGTGAAAGCTATGACTCGCTCAATGAGATGCTCACAAAATTTGATTATGTGAGAGACGGCCGCTACCAGGAGTTTGGAGAGTATTATCCCAAGTCCTATCCCTATCATAGCTCCTTAAACAGGAACGGGCTTCGTTCGGGAGTGCGGGAAAAGGGCGTCTTTTTTATAGAGAGCATAGTTTTGGGCAGTGGAATAAAACATAATAAAATAAGAGTCACCTCACGCGATGGCAGTTTTGCAGAAACTCTTGCTGTGACCTCTGATGGGCTGAATTATCGATTTAACACAATTGACAGGAACTATGAGATAGTTCGATATAGCGGAACAGACGAAAATGGAGTGGCACAGTTTATTTATACTTTTCAAGATGAGCCATTGACAGTGCATATTATAGGCAATCGCACCATCAACGTTACACTCAGTAATGCTTCAAAAAAAGGGATTTCCCAATCCTTTGAGCTTTCCAGACTTTTGCTAAACATTGAGCAGCTCAAGCTGGAGAAGGAAAAAAGCGAAGCGTTGATAAAATATCTGGAAAGCAGGAAACAGTAAAATAAAATATTCCGGCTTTGAGTATGCGCGATCATTGTCCGGATATATTCAACAAAGCACATAAAAATACTAAAACTAAAGATCTAAATAATTCAATTATTATTTAGTTACATTACAAAAAAATATAAACATAGAGTCTGGCTCCTGATATATTGAATCAAATTCATTATAT
>NZ_DIQL01000014.1:0-2325 GCF_002427225.1 Proteiniphilum sp. UBA5463
GTAGGTTTAGCGTTATCAAATAGTAGTAAACATTCAACATAACAAGCCCGGGGAGAACCTCCGGGCTTGTCTGTTTATCCAAAAAGGCATTATAATCAGAGAGAAGGGATGTAATCGGATCGCGCAGCCCCTTGATTCGTCACTCCTGAGAGTTGATTCAAACCTGCGCATTGGTTTAAGACAACTAGTCAGGAATCCACGGAGCTTGTTCACCCACTATTGGAAAGACTCTGCTTGAGTGATACCGCGGTACTATTGGCATAGTCTTTCTGGATTCCGGGCAATTCTGCCCCAAAGCCTCTCTCTGTTCGGCTTCGGTGACCCCGGAACCACCCCAAACCCTCACTTTGTTCGGCTTTGGGGACCCCGAATTCCCGGAATGACGGCGTGCGTAGTCTGGCTAGAAAACGATGAATTCTAATTCTATACCCAGCGCGTCTTGACATATCCCAGCAACCCTGACCATACAACACCTCCTAACCCGCCAGGGTTTCCAGACGGCAGGCGGTGGTTTCAACCACCGTGCCAGATCGAGATCTTGCCAAACACTATAACCCGTAAGGGTTTTCAGACTTCGGGAGGATTTTAATCCGACCTTCATAGACTCAGCTCAGTATAGAAACAACCCGGAGGAGGATTGAAATCCCCTCCCCAGTCCCGTTCCGGTAAATGGATTGATCGTCGTTTACCCCACAGAATACGGTGGTTGAAACCACCGCCTCTAATCTGAAAACCCGATAAATCGGGTTGGGCACTTGTCACTGGTAACTTTCACAAAGCGACAAGATGTTGCTTCCACTCTGGTCACTTGTCACTCGTCACTCTCTTGTGTCTCCCGGAGTCTTCGTCGAGTCTTGCAGGACTCTTCCGGAGCAAAGTGCTCGGGAAGACTGGGCGAAGACACGGCGAAGACTCCGCCAGGAATAAGGAAGAAGAAACCTAATACGCGCCATGATTTACTGCATGTGTAACGATCTTAGATATGACATGTCCACGAAATCGGCATTTTGTATATATAAAGAGTCACTGAAAATTGCAAATCCGCTCACCGAAAATTGCAAATGCCAAAACATATACATATCCAAGAATCCAATTGCTTCCATACGTAATCCGTATTTGTATATTACATATATCATTACGGTTTTATTCTCTTGATTCTGGAGCTGATAATAGTAACTACCACTTGGACAAAATAGTGTCCAATTTGCAGGTTTTGGTGATCAAAACAGGGAAATTTACTAAAACAATGTCCATTGGTCTTCTGCAAATGCTCTTCGGATATTCTTTTGTCACTTCGACTTATCTATTTTGTCCATTGATCGCTAATTGCAGATTTTAGTGACTCTTTATAAACGCATACCCGGCTGGCTTTTTTTTACAAAGCAAAGAATCTGGATGAATTGATGGGGCTTCTATCTGCTCATGACTATAACGAATACAAGACTTTCAAATTGCCAGTCTTTGGCGGCACTGTACCCATTCTCTTCGATGAGGATTTATTTTCCGTTGATGTGGCATTTTCCAGTGGTCTTTCGACCGAAGAGATAAAACCCTTGTCCTGGGATGAAAGCCGCGTTCTGGTGTTATCCGAGGGCCGTCTGCATTTTGTTGGACGCCATAACTATATTGCATTATTTGGTGGCGTCATCTGTCCCTACTGTCAAGCAATGGTTTATTTTGAATATCATTGCCCTCATTTGATCTGCATTTCAGAAAATCTGAGCGGCCAGCTGTATTGGATAAGTAACGCTGCCAAAAGATGTTTTGAAAAGGTTATTTACGATAATTTGTCTTCGGTAGAGGATGAGCAGGAACGGGAGGAATTGGAGCTTGTGCTAATAGGTCAAGAGCCTTCCAGATTCTTAGGCAATGAGATCATATCAAAGGCTTGGAAAGCAGTTTCAGCCGAGATAACTATTGATTCATTTTCTGAAGATGAGTGGATGGAAAATGGCCGCGCAGATGTGTGCTACAGATTTGTACCCAAGGCATTGGAAGCGCCGAACTAAGCTTCCACCTCCTGGATCTTTTTGCGCGGACCGAACAGCCGGTAATAGGCATTCGCCAGATCAAAAGCGCTCTAGAGCCAGGTGATATTACGAAGGGTATCACATATGAAAAAGCTAAAAAATACTTATTGATCCCAGAATGGAACTCCTTACTGCTTTACAGCTTGTAGCAGGTGATCCGAACATCAATTGTAACAGCAAATCGATTTTTTCCGATTTTTTCCTTGATTTTTTCATAAAAGACCAATTTCCAAATCTCACTGTCCCCTCTGTAGACAGTGTTAATCAAGTGGACATCAAGCCTTAATCAAGCGTT
>NZ_DIQL01000014.1:2472-2741 GCF_002427225.1 Proteiniphilum sp. UBA5463
GCTTGATTAAGGCTTGATAAAGAAGTGATGAACGCCGTGAATACTGCTAGAAAATGGCAAACAACATTCTCCTGATTTTTTTGATTTTGCTTGACTGACCGATCTGAAAAGATGATGGAATATTTGTAGGTTGAATATGATGAACAGGGCGATGGATCACTCTGTATCATGGAGCTTATAGTATTTCCAAAGCGAGGCAACAAATTTATGATCAATGATGGAAAAACATTGATCCATCTTCATCACAAAACAGGCATTCCCCCAAAAAA
>NZ_DIQL01000007.1:0-6872 GCF_002427225.1 Proteiniphilum sp. UBA5463
ATTACTGCGGCATCCGATTTATCCAGAGATGTCAGTGACAATGGTTTACCGTCGGTGAAAAGATAAGATTCGAATGCATTCTTGCTCATGCCGCTTATTTGGGTTGATGAGCTGATATAGGCAATCAGGGAGTGATGCAGCACATTTTGTTTGTAGGCTTTGTAAAAAATCATTTCAGGATTGTCAGCCAGATTAACGGAATTGTAATTCCCCTGGTAAGTAGGACTTAACGTGAAATTTTTGCCCATCAGGAATGCGGCTGCGGTTTTCGTTTCCGTGAAGAATTTGCCTGCGCCCGCCATATCGGGGGCAGACTGACCATCTTCTGCTTTACGGTATTTACGGAAACTGCCTTCGAAAAGCGTGATTTCGGCTTTCATGGCGTTGGCGACATTTTTATTCAATTTTATTTTGGAATTATTATCGTTCATATTGTTGCAAGCGAAATTTAAATCTTCCAACACGTGATCCATCACTGCATCCCGATTTTCCCGGACACCGTATAAATACCCTTCGTCTGTGATGTCCAATGATTTATCCACCCAGGGGACATCCCCATAGGCGCGTACAAGCTGGTAATAATGCCAGGCTCTCATTAACCGACCAACGCCTCTCCAGTGATTTTTAGCTTCATCGCTCATATTCACTTTGTCCACATTCTCAAGTAGGATATTGGCCCGTCGGATTTCAATCCATCCATCCCGCCAGTTGGTGCTGCTGGCCGGCACGTTTTGAAATGTCCAGTCGGCAAAACTTCCGCCTGCCTGGTCATCGGAAAGGGTCCGAAAATAAAAGAGACCCGAGCCTCCGGCATTCCCATACCCTAGGAAATCCTGGTAGAAGGTATTGGCGTAACCGGTTACATTACTTTCATTTGTCCAGAAGTTATCGTTGGTAAAAGTATCCAACGGGCTTTTGTCCAGAAAGTCGTTACAAGAAGAGAAGGCCAAGATTGCAGCAACGATGTATATTATATTTTTTTTCTTCATATTTCTGTTTTTTTATAATGAATACAACAGTTTAGAATGTGAGCTGAACACCAAATGATATTGTCCTGTACATGGGGTCTATACGTCCCCAGGTCGCATTACCCAGACTTACACCTTCTTCTTTGTCATTGACTTCGGGATCGACGGGCGCGTTACTCTTGTTAATCAGCTCCATCAGGTTATTTGCACTGAAATAGATCCTGGCTCTTTGCATATATATTCTCGATGCCATATCGGTAGGAAGCGTGTAACCTAGTGTTAGGTTCTTGAAACGCAGATAGGCCATGTTCACAATATATTTAGTCTGAGGGTAAAAATTATGGTTCCCTAATTCCAGAACAGCAATCGTACCTCTTCCGGCATTACCCGGGAATAATTTCGGGAAATCGGCTTTGAAATCGGGATTTTCTTCCGTCCAGTAATTTGTCTGGTTTTCATAAATGGCGTCAGCACCTCGCATCATCGGCATGACAAATGCACTCTGTGTCCACACCGAGCGTTTTCCAACTCCCTGGAAAAACATATCCACATCGAATCCTCTCCATTCAGCACCCAAGCGAAAACTGTACTGGTAACGCGGAGTGGTGTTGCCAATCACTTTCAGATCGCCGTGGTCATCGGCAGTTCCTTTTCCACCGTCAATAATTTCGTTTCCATCTAAATCCTTGAACTTGATGTCACCGGGGCCAAATACAAATGTTCCTTGTTGTAATCCGACTTGAGAGGCAATCCCTGTCTTATAGGTGCCGTCTGCATTAAAATCTTCCTCTGTAAAAAAACGATCTGTCTCGAATCCCCAGATGTCGCCATACCTTTTACCACTGTAATTCTGGTTTAATAATTTGGTTTCATTGTCCCATTTCACAATGTCTGTGACAAAATCTCCCACATTAGCATTGGTATATAGCAATACATCGTTGAAGCGGTGGCGCCAGTCAATCGTCAATTCCCATCCACGTGTGCGAAGAGTTCCTGCGTTGACATAGGGTGCAGTGGCTCCGAGTACCTGTGGCATTGTTTGGCCTGGTGCGAGCATGTCTTTCGTTGTACGTTGATACCAATCGAATGTGAAATTCAGTTCGTTGTTAAAGAGCCCTAAGTCGGCACCAAAATCGAGCGTTTGTATACGCTCCCATTTTAATGTGGAGGAAACCAGTTTGGGCATATTGTATGCAACAACAGGCACACCTTCATCAGTTAACCACTTTACGTCATCAGCAGGCTTGTTGGATGCATCGCGTTTTGTCAGTGTGGAAAGGTACATGTTGCTACCTACTGCCTGATTGCCGATTTCTCCGTATGAGGCTCTTAACTTGAGATTATTGATCGATTCTTTTAAAGGATCGAAGAAAGCCTCTTCGCTGATCCTGTATCCGGCTGATGCCGATTTGAAAAAAGCCCAGCGGTCGTTAACCGGAAACCGGGAGGAGCCATCATAACGTCCGTTTAACTCGAGCAGCCACTTTCCGTCATAGTTGTAGTTCAAGCGGCCAAAGTATCCGGCTGTAGCCCAATGCGAATGTGCCCCGTCAACGTACTGGCTGCCTGTGGCCAGGTCAAATTCCGGCAGATTATAGTCTAGCAGGTCATTTCTTTCAGAATAATGGTTGAAGTATGTATTTCCTTCCGCATTTCCTCCCAACATAAGATTGAAATGGTGGCGATAGGGTAAAGAAAATTCATAATTACCATAGATATTCAGTGCAAAGGTCTTGTCCTGATCGGATTGTTGTTCCAGCCAGGAGCTACTGGTATACAACGTTGTCTTTTCGATGGCTCCTCCCCAGGAATTCCATCCACCCAAAGGTATGTAGGCCGCTTTATAGGTATAGTTATTCACGTTATAGGTATAGTCGGCATTTAGGGTTAATCCTTTTGCCAGAATTGCCTTTGCAAAAGTTCCCATACGTATGAAACTATTATTATCGGTCCAGTCGCCCGCTTGCTTACGGTAAGCAATGTCGTTACGGAAGTCGTTACCCTGATAAGTCCCATAAGGGCCGAAGAAACTTCCCCAGCGCCACATGTACTGATAGGTCGTTCTGCGTGTGGCAGGTCCAATAAAATCTTTATTGCTGTAATTGAACCGGGCTCCGATCTGTAACCAATCTTTCACATCGGTTGTTACGTTCAACATAGCTGTCCACTTGTCCATTTTTTCGGGGAAATATGTCATGACACCTTCTTCGTGGTTGTATCCTACCGACATGTAGTAGGACGTTTTTCCACTTGTCCCCTGCAGGGAGAGGTTATGGCTCTGTGACGGTTTCCAGTTTCGGAACATAATGTTCACTACATCCCAGTCTGCAAAATACATGCCCACGCCGTTGTTGTTCAGAATGAAATCGCCGAGAGGTTTTGAACTGTCTGTAAGTGCATTCTTATCACCCAACACCATTTCCCGGTAATTGGCTTTTTTGCCGTTATGTTCGTCTCTCCATTTTTCAGCATATGGAAGCATCTCATCGAGATACATGCCAAACAGTTCATTGGCCAATCCTGCGCGTTCATTAGCGGCAATCAGTGCTTTCAATTGAGAAGGGACATCGGGGTAGTCAGGTAATATGGTGGGGGTATCCCAAGCAAAATTGTTGGTATAGTTTATAGATACCCGATCCACCTGCCGTGCCGATTTGGTAGTGATAAGTATCACTCCGAAAGCGGCTCTGGTCCCGTAGATTGAAGTAGAGGCAGCATCTTTCAGGACAGATATGTTTTCAATATCCTCCGTATTCAGAAGGGAGAGATCGTCCATGGGAACGCCATCAACAATGATCAGGGGTTTACTTGTGGCATCATTGCTTAATGTCCCCAAACCACGTATGGTTACGGAGGGTTGCGCCCCCAGCTTGCCACTGTTGCTGATAACGGATAAGCCCGGGACTGCTCCCTGCAGGGCTTTCGAGATGTCGGAATAAGGACGTGCCTCCAGCGTTTTGCTGACATCCACGGTGGAGACAGCTCCTGTTAAATTGGCTTTTGTCTGAACCCCATACCCCACCACTACTAGTTCTTCCAGTGATTGCGTATCTTCCAACAGGGTAATGTTGAAATGGGTTCTTCCTGCGGTGCTGATTGTCTGACTCATATAACCAATATAGGAAACATGAATGGACGCATCGTCGGCTACCCTGAAAGTAAACCGTCCGTCGAAGTCGGTGATGGTCCCATTGGAAGAGGTGCCAACTTCAATGATATTGGCTCCGATGATGGCTTCTCCTTTGGCGTCGATCACTCTTCCAGTGATTGTCTTTCCGGTTTGTTGCATGACTTCCGTTGTGGTGATGATTACTTTTTTACCCTCCTCGGCTAACGGTTTTCGTGAAATCGTGATTTGACGGTTGACTATCGAGTAGGTAAGTTCTGTTTTCTTCAGGAGAAAATCCAATATTTCCGTAATGGATTTGTTGATAAAGTTACAATCAATACTGGTAGACAATGCCGCCTCGGTATTATCCATCATCAGGAACAGGTAATCGCTGTTTTTTTCAATTTCTTGTAATGCCTCCCTCAGCGTGACGTTCTTTAATTCGGCATTCACTGTTTTTGATTGGGAATAGGTGTTTTCTGCCGAGATTGAAAAAATACAGAGTAAAGCTATCAAAAAATAAATTTTCATGATTGTAAAAAACTTTTCGGTTTTTTTCGTGGTAAAATGTGCACGGTTATTATTTTCTTGCATATCTTTGTCATTGAATTTTAATTTGTTACCAAATAGATTATGATTCACTTACATTTTGGCCGGATAATGTTACCGCATTATTCGGCTTTTTAGTTTTCTTTTGGGATTGTTATCATAGGCTTTTTGTTTTAAATGATACATGTAAATTAAATTTACGTTTTTTAGGGTTTACTTATGTATATAACCCTTTCATTCAGTACGTTGTAATTCAGAAAGGTCATTTTTGAAAATGATTGCAACACATCTTCAAAATTATCGGACAGGAATAATTTCCCCGAACAGGTTTGATTGTGCAGTTTTAGCCCTGCATCGTAATTAAATTCGATGTTATAGTATCTTCCGATTTTTTTGAGTACATTGGTCAATGAGGTTTTGTTCAACAACATATATCCGTTTTTCCAACTGGTATATTCCATAACATCCACCTGTTGTTGCTGGATACTTCCGTTACTAATTTCAGCTTTTTGGTTAGGTTTCAGCATCAAAGAGTTGCCCGCGCTCTTTACTTCCACAGATCCGTTCACCAGCACCACCGATTCACTTGGGTCATCGGTATAGGAAGATACGTTGAACGAAGTTCCGTAAACGGTTATCTGGGATTGAGGCGTGTGAATGATGAATGGATGGTCTTGCTTTGTCACTTCAATAAAGATTTCACCTTTTACACTAATTTCCCGAGCCTCGCTGGAAAAAGCAGAAGGAAATTCCAATTCGGTACCGGAGTTTACATATACGGTTGATCCATCGGAAAGAAGGATCGAAGATTTTTTTCCGAAAGGGACAATAAGTCTGTTTTTCCGGTTGTTTTTTAAATCAATTTCCTTTTGGGAGATAGAATCCCTGATCAGGGCCTTTTCCTTGTCTGAGAATTGAACTGTGGCGTTATTTTCCAAGTCAACCACTTGATGTTCTGTGAATAACTGTACTTTGTCCCGGTTCATCACCTCTCCAATGAATGCCATTTGCTTGCCGGGTACGATTTCTTCCCGGCGGGTTGTATAAAGTACCGTAATCAAAACCAAAAATAAAATGGCAGCAACAGATGATGCATACAGAATCCGCAGTCTTCTCCTCCTTGCCTGCCCAAGTCTTCCTTGCAGTTCCCGGTACACAGTTTTTTTTTCAAGCCGGTATGTACATTGTCCCTGTCGTATTTTGTCGAATTCGGAAATGGCTTCCTGAAACGGTTCCCTGAGGTGTTCGTTCTCTCTGATAAATTTGCTCCAGAAAGCTGTCAACTCTTTGGTAGGATGAGTCCTCCAGTATATGAAAAGATCATCACACAAAAAATTTTTATCGTGTATGTTTTGCTTCATTCACACTCTTTTTTATCAAAGACTGGAAAATGTGGACCAAAGGACGTATTTAAGGAATATTAACCAAATATTGTGAATAAATATATAAGAGATGATAACGAATGGGGTCTGGAATTATCTTTCATTTTTTTGAGTGCCCTGTACAATGTTTTTTTTACGGCATCGGGAGAGAGATTGAGAATTTCGCCTATTTCTGCATAATTCAGGTTAAGTTGATAATGATAGTTGATTATTTTCCGTTGCCTGGGAGGTAGAGTTTGAAGCAGGTGTGACAGTTTTTTTTGTAACTGGAGTTGCCTTTCTTCATCAATTATTTGTTCAATGATGTTTTTCTCATTCTCAATAAAGAAGTCCAGATAGTTGATTTCGTGTATTTTGTGTTCTATGGTGTGAATGTCGAATAGCCGATTTTTTACGCTGCCGAGCAAATAGAATTCAATGTTCTGAATATGCCGCAATTTGTTTTTTGATGCATAAAGTTTGAAAAAGACGTCGTGTATCGCATCCTTGCATGTTTCTTCGTTGAATCCTATTTTCAACGCATAGGCGAAAAGCTCCGGGAAGTAGGTATTGTAAAGTGCTTCGAAAGATCTTTCATCACCCGCTAAGAATCTTTTCCATGCTTCTTTGCCCATCGTTGCATGACTATTTTTTGTTATAGTTTAAAAATGTATATGCATATGGATGTTTATCGTCGGTCTCGTGCGATTCTTTTTCAACGAGTTTCCATTCTGTAAAAGGGATTTCTGGAAAAAAAGTATCCGCATCGTCAAAGGTGTGATGGATGCGTGTAAGGTAGAGTTGGGTCGCCAGGTGAAGCGTGGATCGATACAATTTCCCGCCACCTATGATGAATGCTTTTCCCTGATTGCTGCAACGAGAAAG
>NZ_DIQL01000007.1:7063-7254 GCF_002427225.1 Proteiniphilum sp. UBA5463
TAGTTCTCCGGTTCACCGGAGGTAATCACGATATTGGTACGGTTGGGTAATGCTCCTTTGGGTAAAGATTCATAGGTTTTCCGGCCCATGATCACAGCGTATCCGGTGGTGATCTTTTTAAAGTGCTTCAGGTCGCTGGGCAGATGGCAGAGCAGATCGCCGTTGCTACCAATGGCATTTTGTTCATCGAG
>NZ_DIQL01000011.1:0-86983 GCF_002427225.1 Proteiniphilum sp. UBA5463
ATGAAATAGCCGAAGAGATATTACAGTGAAGATAAAATATATTCGATTATTTATCAGTAAACTAAATAATATTATTATGCAACAATTTTACAAGCTAGTCATAGCCGGTTTCACAGGAGTAGTAGCCTTTGTTTTATTCTGCATGTCAGCTGGCTGTGATTCGAAGAAAAACGATAATCTTAAGTTGAATGAATCGGCAATTAGCAAGGCTGATTTGTTTGACAAAATAAAAGGAGGATGGGCAGGACAAGTAATAGGATGTACGTACGGAGGGCCTACCGAATTTATATGGAATGGTACTATGATAGACGACCATGTGCCAATCCCATGGGATGATATGCGTATGTTGTGGTATTTTGAAAATTTTCCTGGTTTATATGACGATATATACATGGACTTGACTTTTGTTGATGTTTTCCAAAAACATGGTTTAGATGCACCTGACTCACTGCATGCAATTGCATTTGCAAATGCTGAATATCCGCTATGGCATGCCAATCAGGCGGCACGTTATAATATCCTTAACGGCATAATGCCTCCAGCTTCGGGTTATTGGAAAAATAATCCACATGCAGATGATATCGACTTTCAGATTGAAGCCGACTTTGCAGGATTAATGTCGCCGGGAATGATTAATTCAGCTGTTGAAATATGTAACAAAATCGGGCGGATTATGAATTATGGAGATGGATTGTTTGGAGGAATGTTTGTAGCATCAATGTATTCTTTGGCTTTTGTATATAATGATATTGAGTTTATTGTTGAAGAAGCTTTGAAGGTTATCCCCGAAGAGAGCGACTTCTTTCACTGTATCTCCGATGTTATTCAATGGTACAAACAAAAGCCGGACGATTGGAAGTATGCCTGGTTTGAAGCGCAGAAAAAATGGACCCATGATAAAGGTTGTCCCGACGGAGTATTTGCGCCTCTTAATATTGATGCAAAAATCAACGCTGCATATATTGTAATCGGATTACTTTACGGGAAAGGTAATTATGGTGCAACAATAGATATCAGCACAAGGTGCGGCTACGACTCGGATTGTAATCCTGCGAATGCCGCCGGAATACTGGGGACTATGATAGGGTACAGCAATATACCTGATTATTGGAAACAAGGCCTTGAGAAGGTTGAAAAAATTAATTTCCAGTATACTGAAATGTCTCTAAAAAAAGTATATGATATAGGTTTTCAGCATGCCGTTGATATGATCAGGAGAAATGGAGGAAGGGAGAATGACGATTCACTGGTTATTAAATACCAGGTTCCACAGACAGTTCCAATGGAAGCTAGTTTTGAAGGATTATTCCCATCAGAGCGCAGAAGTGTGAACAAAAGAATAAGTGAAAAAGAAAAAGAGGCTACTGTTAGTTTCAACGGTTCCGGGTTTGTTTTAACCGGATATGCTTTTGCAGAAAACGGACATGGTGATGAAGTTTTGGAGGTTGATCTTTATATCGATGATAACCTAATTGAGACTATAAAGATGCCAACACAAACACTGTTGAAGCGTACTGAGGTAGCGTGGAATTATAATCTTCTGGAAGGAGATCATAATATTACTTTAAAAAGCCGGAATATACCTGGCAATTATCACATAGATGTTTTAAACCTTATTATATATTCTTGTAAAGAACCACAGGTAAAAGTGTATTATTAGGCTGTCTATGATATCGCAAATAATTATGAAACGATCATGAAAATCAGTTGCGTTCAAGTAAATGATTATTGCGAGTTTCATGCACCATAAATGAAAAATAAAATAATGGTATGAAGAAAATAATGATTATAGGGAGTGCTAATATTGATTACATATTGAAGATGAATGAGTTCCCTGTACCGGGAGAGACTGTTGAAGCTTCAGCGTTCATGCAGGCAATGGGGGGCAAGGGTGCGAATCAGGCTTTAGCAGCACATAAACTGGGCGGGGATGTAATATTTGTAACATCGCTGGGATCCGATTCAGCAGGAAAAAATTTATTGAAATATTATAAGGAGCAAAGCTTAAAAGTAGTTCCAATGATTGCCGAAGGTACACCAACAGGTAGTGCAATGATCTGGGTAAACAAAAATGGGGAAAACTGTATTGTAATTAATCCCGGGGCAAATAGGATGTTTACATCTGAACTGGTTTTCAAGCCAGATATTGAGACTGCTATCAGAAAGGTAGATATAGTATTATTGCAAATGGAAATTCCATATGAAACTGTTAAAACTATATGTGAAGTTGCATTTAAACATGGGAAAAAAATTATACTGAATGTTGCTCCTGCAAGGTCGCTAGATCGAAATATTATTGATAAAATAGATATTCTGGTAGTAAATGAAGTTGAGGCAGAAACTATATCGGGTATAAAGGTTGATGGAGAAAATATTGAAATCGTTCTGGATAAATTGTTGAATATGGGTGTAAAAAATGTGATCATGACTCTGGGAGACAGAGGGTCCATTTTAAAAAATGGCAATGTTTATAAGCATATACCGGCATATAGAGTTAATACTGTTGATACTACTGCAGCAGGTGATACATTTTGTGGTGCATTTGCTGCTGAGTTAGCAAGAGAAAACAATTGGGAAGATGCTCTTACATTTGCGACTGCCGCTTCAGCTATTTGTGTCACAAGAATGGGTGCACAACCCTCAATTCCGACCGAATCAGAAGTGCGTAATTTTTTAAATAACAACAAATTATATAAAAATAACTAATATGTTTATCGTAAACAGCTATTTATTGGCAGTTGTCCTTTGCTTTGTGACAATGCTTTGTTGGGGTTCCTGGGGGAACACACAAAAACTGGCGGCAAAAACCTGGAGGTACGAGCTTTTTTACTGGGATTACGTGATAGGGATTTTGTTGTTTTCAATTATTCTGGGATTCACATTAGGAAGCATCGGGGAGCAGGGGAGAGGATTTACTGATGATCTGATGCAAGTTAATTCAAGAAACTTCTGGAGCGCATTTACAGGAGGAATAATCTTTAATGCATCAAATATTTTACTCTCTTCTGCAATCTCATATGCTGGTATGTCAGTAGCTTTCCCCATAGGGGTTGGCCTGGCGTTGACACTGGGTGTGTTTATAAATTATTTCAGTACTCCAAAGGGTGATCCTGTAATTCTCTTTGCCGGAGTTGCATTTATCATTGCTGCTATTATTTTTAATGGAATTGCTTCGGGTAAGATGATAAAGGGAGAAAGTGAGAACAGTACAAAGAAAAAAGGAATAATAATTGCAATTTTCGCAGGTATACTGATGTCTTTCTTCTATAGGTTTGTGGCATCTGCAATGGATCTGGAAAACATGGCATCCCCTGCTACTGGTATGTTGACTCCATATGCGGCATTTTTTATCTTTGCACTCGGAATATTTGCAAGTAATTTTATTTTTAATACCTGGATCATGAAGAAACCCTTTATAGGTGAACCTTTGTCGTATAAGCAATATTTTGCAGGGAATCCAGAAACTCATTTTGTGGGTATCCTGGGTGGCCTTATCTGGGGTATAGGTACGGCATCCAGCTATATAGCCGCGGGCACAGCAGGTGCTGCTATTTCATATGCATTGGGGCAAACTGCTCCAATGGTGGCCGCACTCTGGGGGTTATTAATCTGGAAAGAATTCAGAGGTGCCCCGAAAAAAGTTAATCAATTGTTGACATTGATGTTCTTGTTTTTTGTTACAGGTTTAATATTTATAATTTATTCAGGAGGTAATTAATCCTCTATTTCACTACCGGAAACCGTTTTCGGTAGTGAAATATATTGTGATTTATTTATTAATGCTAAACCCGAGCCTCTTTTTTGTTTTTTTGCAATTGTTTCCTATCTTTGGTGAAAATCGTTTGAAAAAATCTAAACCCGGAAAATTATGAACTTACTTGAACAACTGAAAACATTCACCAAAGTGGTTGCCGATACTGGAGATTTTGCTTCTATTGAAGCTTACACACCTATAGATGCAACCACCAACCCATCGTTAATCTATGCGGCTTCGCAAGATGAAAAATACAAAAACCTGATTGAAAATGCTATTGGTTTTGCCAAACAGTCATCGTCTGAGAAAACCACTCAGCTACAGAAGGCGATGGACAAGCTGGCCGTAAATTTCGGACTGGAGATTTTGAAAATAGTTCCGGGGCGTGTATCTACCGAAGTGGATGCCCGCCTTTCGTTCGACACCGCCGCTACTGTCAAAAAAGCACGGGAACTTATTGCTCTTTATGAAGAGGCCGGTATTTCGCGCGAAAGGATATTAATAAAGGTAGCCTCTACATGGGAAGGGATTAAAGCAGCCGAAATACTTGAAAGGGAAAGTATTCACTGTAACCTCACACTTCTTTTCTCTCAAGCACAGGCTATAGCTTGTGCCGAAGCGGGGGTGCGGCTGATTTCACCGTTTGTGGGGAGGATTCTCGATTGGCATTTAAAGAACCGTGGCGTATCAGTAATACCCGCACAGGAAGACCCGGGTGTCCTTTCGGTGACCGGTATATTTAACTATTACAAGAAGTTTGGCTATCCAACTCAGGTCATGGGTGCCAGTTTCAGGAATATTGGAGAGATATGCGAACTGGCAGGATGCGATCTTCTCACCATCTCTCCCAAGCTTTTGAATGAGCTGGAACAGACTGAGGGTATATTAACAAAAAAACTTGACTCCAAAGCGGCCTGTGAAATGAACATGGAAAAAATATCACTTGATGAAAAAACTTTCCGCTGGATGATGAATGAAGATGCTATGGCTACCGAAAAACTGGCCGAAGGCATTCGTAATTTCACCAAAGATCTGCTGAAGCTGGAGAATCAGATTGCAGCTAAGCTGTAATAAGAATTTGAGCTACATATCACTGAACTAAAGCTGCTCCTCAGCTTCTTCTTTTGTCAGGTCAAGTTTTTCATCGTCCTTTCCTCTGTCGAAAAACATTTTGCGGAGCGGGTTTTTGCGCGCTTCATCATAGGCTTTTCTGTTTCTGAAGATGTCAATACCCATAAATATAGCCTGCCTGAACGACTCATCCGAAGCCAGGTTCTTTCCTGCAATATCGTAAGCCGTACCGTGGTCGGGAGAGGTCCTTACAATGGGTAATCCTGCTGTGAAATTAACTCCTGAATCCATAGACAGCGTTTTGAAAGGAATCAGACCCTGGTCATGATACATTGCTAGTATGGCATCAAAATCTTTAAAATGGCCGGTTCCAAAAAAACCGTCTGAGGCAAATGGCCCCGCACATAGTATTTTGTTGTCTTGCGCTTCTTTCACAACTGGTGAAATGATCTCTGACTCTTCCTTTCCCAGTAATCCGTTTTCACCGGCATGAGGATTCAGCCCCAGTACGGCGATACGTGGATTCTCTATTCTGAAATCCCGTTTCAAAGAGAGATCAAGGGTTTTCAGCTTCTCCATTATCAGCTCTTTTGAGAGTTTTGACGAAACCTCTGAAAGAGGTATATGGGTGGTTACCAGTGCCACACGCAAATTTTCTGTTGCCATGATCATCAGGGCTTTCTCTCCATTTCCTGAAAACCTCTCCTGCAGAAACTCCGTATGGCCGGGAAAATGGAAACGTTCGTTTTGGATTGTATCTTTATTGATGGGCAGAGTAATCAGCAGGTCTATTTTATTTGCTGCAAGATCACGGACAGCATGGTCTAATGCCATGTATGCTGATTCTCCGGCTTCTATGCTTGCTTTGCCCAATTCAATCTTTATCTCCTCCTTTACACAGTTAACAAGATTGATTTTTCCCTCCTGAGATTCCTCGACTCTGGAAATTATATGAAAATTCACGGAGTTGCTGTTCAGGGCCTTACGATGGTACGAGGCCGATTTAGATGACCCGTATATCACGGGATGGAACAACTCAAGCATCCTCGCATCAGAAAAAGCTTTTAACAGGATTTCATATCCAATACCATTGACATCACCATGTGTGATACCTATTTTTATTAATTCTGACATCTTTATTTTTGACTGACTTATTGTTATGATCTTTTTTTTACTTCGGGTATGCTGATGGTGTAAAGTGTGGATTCCAGATTGCGCATAAGGTTGCGCTTTGTTGTTTCGGGTGCGTAGATGAATGTTTCCACAACCACTACCATGCCGCTGTTTTCATTTACAAATGCCTGCATCACGAAGGGGCCGCCCATCATATCGGTAGTCATCTCCCACAATCCGCGCAGTTCGGCACGAAATATACTTTCCACTTCAATACGCCGGTAGTCGGGCATATACGAATGTATGGCAGTAGTCATCTCTGAATCGAAAGAACCTTTGATATACTCCCCCAGCACGCGATTGCGGATATTTATAAGAGAATCTTTTTCGAAGACGGCTTCCGTGGTATAAGGAAACTGGTAGATAACAATGTCCTGGCGTGACCGGGGCGCATTGTTGGTGGCCCAGTAGAAGTTTTTGTGCTCAGTTACATTCGATAAGCCTTTTGGAAAATGGATGTTTACTCCAAAAACCTGATTTATACGTGTTACCGGATCCGTCAGGTTTTTAAGATATTTGCCATTTCGCTCGAGCTCTTTTGTGACAAAGTAATCTACAATGCTTTCTTTGTTTTCGGTTACAAACTTCACAAAAGTGGCGGTGTCGGGAGCATGAATATTCATTATTACCTGTCCCACGGCATATTTGTCGATATCGGCTGTAAGTTTCGGATAGCTGTAAATGTTCGATATTTCTGGAATAATTATATTGCGTGCCATTTTAAAGGTACTACTGAAATTTTCCGGGACAATTTGCAGTATTCTGAAATTCGGTTCCGGTTGTGGTAGTGCTTTTGCATTCGAGTTGAGTACATTGAACAATGCTATTCCGGCTGTACTTTTCCAGGCAGTGTCATCGATCAGTACCATTACTTCATTAGTTGTTCCTGAAGCGGAGAAAAATCCTCCGCCGCCGTCGCACGATGTGAAAAAGAGGATGGCGGCCACGAAAGGTAGAAAAATTCTAAAATGTTTCATAAGGTGATTATTTGCCTATTATTTAACAAATATACAACTATTTGTGAGGAAATGAAATCCATCGCTTTTAATTTATGAAAAATTAGTGTTGTTCCAGTTTTGCAGTTGATAACATGCCGCAGGCTGCAAAGATATCTTCTCCTCTGGATGCACGTATGGTGCTGATGAATCCTTTAGCAGAGAGAAAGTCTCGAAACCTAATCATATTCTCTTCTGTTGAGGGCCTGAGGCTACTCATCGGGATTACATGAAACCTGATCAGGTTAATGCGGCAGTCCAGGCCTGCCAGCAGTTTGGTTAGTTCCCGTGCGTAAAGCAACGAGTCGTTCACCCCGTCAAACATGATATATTCAAAAGATAACCGTCTTTGGTGACTCCAGTCATATTTATGCAGCATTTCAATCACCGAGGTAATGGGTGCCGATTTCTCGATCGGCATAATGGTCTGTCGTTGTTCCGGAATAGGATTATGCAAACTGATGGCCAGATGGCATTTGCTTTCGTCGAGAAAACTTTTCAGGTTTGACGTTAGTCCGATGGTAGAGAGGGTGATTCGTTTTGGACTCCATGCAAGGCTGTATTCAGCCATCAGCAGTTCCGAAGCCTTATTTACCTGCTTATAGTTGTCCAGCGGCTCTCCCATACCCATAAAAACCAGGTTGGTGATCGTTTCAGAATCGGGTACCGAATATACCTGGTTAAGAATTTCCGTAGCAGTGAGGTTGTCATGGAATCCCTGTTTTCCTGTCATGCAAAAATCACAGTTCATCCGGCATCCTACTTGTGAGGAGACACAGATAGTCAGGCGGTCGGATTCAGGTATGGTGACAGTCTCGATAAACTTTCCGCTACCTGTCTTGAACAGCATTTTTCTTGTTCCATCGACAGATGTTTTCACATCGAGCGGTTCTGATCTTCCCGTGTCGAATTTCTCTGAGAGAATCTGCCTGTTCTTCAGAGAGATATTGGTCATCTCATTGATGTCCTTCACTCGCTTCAGATAGACCCAGTGGGCAATCTGTTTGGCGGTAAATTTGGGAAGGCCCAGTTCAGTAACTTTTTCCGTGATTTCGGCAAGTGTCATGCCGAGTAGATATTGTTTTTGATCCATTTGCTGCAATAGTTATTAAACTACAAAGATACGGAGGATTTAGCAAAATGAAGCATCGAATTGACAAAGAGTTAATTCGAAAACGGTATCTTTATTTTTACTTTTCAGGGGACTCTCCTGGCTTCGTGATATGGGTATGATAGAACAAGTGAACAAGTAGTGAAAACGGAGGCTTTCGCAAGCCCCCATTTTCGGAATTTTTGTAATTAGAAGTAGAGTATTTGTTTTAACCGGCAGGTTTTAATTTCCCGCCCTGATTTTTCCTATGCCGTCTTTGGAGAGGTCTGTTTCGCTTGGCTTTCCGTAGTAGGTTATGTTGCCAATGCCACCAGAACGTGCTTTGAGAAACTCCGATGCAAAACAACTTACATTCCCCACTCCCTGTGAATAAACGGTAGCCCTTCGGGATTTCAGCTCTCCAGCATCTATGTTGCCCACACCTTCAGACCTTATCTCCACACTGTCTGCTGTGCCAGCGATAGAGATGTTACCAACTCCTTCGGAAGAGATATGAACATGTCCTCCATCAAGCTCCCTGGCAGTAAAGTTACCTACCCCCTTAGAGTTGACAATTAGTCCGGGGGAAGAGAAGGATCCCTTAATATTGATGTTTCCTACTCCATCAAAGTCGATTTTTGTAAGGGTAGGGGTGGAGATGGAGATCAGCAGCTTGTCAGCTTTTTTATTAAACTGTTTCCAAAAACTCTTTTCCATCTCCAGAATGAGTTTGCCATCGTCCATTCTCACTTCAAGAATATTAAGCAGCTCTTCACTTCCTTCGGCGGTAACGCTTGTTTTATCGGATTGCATGATCATAATATTGGCGACCACCGACGATTTGATAGCCGTGAAACCGGTTACCTCGAATTGATCCGTTGCTTTGCGTTGTTGGGCACAAGAAGTGCTGCTGATTGTGCAAAGCAATAATATTAGTGTAAATGTAAGTGTTGTTCGCATATAGTTTATTTTTTATTTATTTGACTGAATAATGGTTACAACGGTTACAAAAAAATCTGTTTTTTTGTAAAGCCGAAATAACAGTCAGGCGAGAGCAGGTTCAGGAGAATCTGAAACTCTGAAACTCTGTCTGGAACCAGTTATTTATCAAAATGATTCAATCTTTCAACAACTCCAGGATTTTCAACCGGAAAGCATATTCATATTTGGCTTGCGCTTCTTCTCCCAGAACCTGAGTGAGATTGTTCTTGGCAAGGAAGAGCTCATATGAGTTAGCCCTGCCACTCTCATGTTTTTGTTCCGCAAAACGGTATGCTTCGCGGCTGGCTATGACCGATTTTTGAGCAGCGTTCCACCGGCTTCTTGCTCCTATTGCATTATAATAGGCCTGTTCAATCTTTTTTCGCAGTTCCAGTTTCGTTTTATCCATCTCCAGCCGTGTGTTGGCAATGATCAGTTCGGCATTATGAACACTGTTTCTGATCTGAAATCTGTTGAATATTGGAATACGAAGGTTGAAACCGAGCGAATTGCTTATATTATTACGCAATTGCGAACTGAAAGAGTCGTTATCTCTTCCGCTCATATTGTAATATCCTGTACCCATATTGGCTCCGAATGAAAGTGTGGGGTAATATTGAGCTTTTGCCATCAGCAGCTCTTTACGGCTACTTTCAAGCCGGTAGAGCATACTGCGAATTTCGGGACGGTTCATCAGTGCGCTCTCGTAGACTGCTTCTGAGGAAAGGAGTGCGGTTTCGTTAATCAGGTCCTCGGCTGATGGTGCCGTGATATCGAAATTATTGAACTCCTCCAGCTCCATGATTTGTGCCAGGTCAAGCAGAGCCAGCTTGAGATTACTTTCTGCCTGCACCCTGTTTAATTCCTCCTTAGCCTGTTGTGCCTCCAGTTCATACAGTTCACCCTGTGCCATTTTGCCGCTTCTAACCAGTTCGGAGCGTTGTGACAGTCCGGCTTTGGTAATACCAAGCTGGCTCTCGGCTATCTGTAATAACTCCCTGTTGAGTAATGCCTGTAAAAATGCCGTTGAAACACTCATGATAATATCATCGCGCATCTTTTCCAGATCGGCTTCCGATGCATGCATATCGGCTTTTCTTGCATCGATATTATGTTTCATGCGCAGTCCGTCAAAAAGGGTGATGTCCGCTCCGATACCGAAACTTGTCTGTGATGAGTTGGTATTTTGATAAACGTTGTCAAGTCCGATAGAGCGTCCGAACACAAAGTTTTGTCCGGCTGATGCATTCAGGTTTGGAAGCAGGTCGGTGCGTGCCTGGCTGTAGGCTATCTCCCTCTGTTGTTTGTTCAGCTCCTGCTGTTTTATATTGCGGTTGTTTTCCAGAGCAATATCTATACATTCTAACAGCGTAAATTGTTGCTGTGCGGTAACCGGGAACAACGATCCTGCTATCACTATAATGATAAGTATTGTTTTAATATTCATCTTATGATTTCTTTTCTTCTATAATTTCCGTTCCGCGAATTTTGTCACTCTCTTTCAATCCTTCAGTCACCTCAATATTGATACCGTCGGAGAGGCCGATTTTTACATGCCGTCTTTCAAACTCCTGCGGTTTTTCGTTTTTAACCATGTAAACAAATGCAGAATCTCCACTGAACTCTACTGAACTTTCCGGAATAGTCACCACTGCAGCTCGTTTATCGAGAATGATATCGGCATTGGCACTGTAACCGGCACGGATAAATACATCGGCAGGTAGTTCCATAGCAGCTTTCATCTCGAACAGAATAGCACCGCTTTCTTCAACACCTTTTGGCGATACATACTCCAAACTGGCAGGCACTTTCCTGTCCTGGATAGCTCCGATAGTGATTTCCATGGGCATTCCCACCGATAGTTTTCCCACTTCCGTTTCGTCAATCTTCCCCACAAAGAGCATGTCGCTAAGGTTTGCCACTGATGCCACCGTTGTGCCGTCGTTGAAGTTGTTGGACTGGATTACCGAGTTACCAACCTTGATAGGAATATCGAGGATAGTACCACTTACGGTGGAGCGCACCAAAGTGTTGCTGGTTTTTGCTGAACTCTTGGTAATTCCCGTTCTAACAAGGCTCAGATTGTCATTGGCCGCGCGCAACTCTTCCTGATCGTTTTTGTACTGTAACTCCACCTTATCGAACTCCTCTTTAGAGATCACTTCGTTCTCATATAGCTTCTTGTCTCTTTCATAATTGCTCCGGCTTTGATTGGCAGCTAGTTGCGCCCTCTCTACACGCGATTCGGCACTACTGAGATTTACCATATCGGGTACTACCTGAATCTTGGCAATAATATCACCGGCCTGCACAATATCACCGGCCTCCTTGTAAACTTCGGAAATGATGCCAGACATCTGTGGCTTTATAAGGATCTCGTTGCGTGGCTCAACCTTTCCCGTGGCTACGGTTCTTTTTTCTATATCTCCCTTTGCCGCTGTCTCAATTTTGTAGGTAACTGTTCTGGGGCGTGATTTCTGCCACAGAAATACGAAGGTGGATATTACCAAAAGCCCCAACAGAGCCAATCCTGCAATTCTTAATACTCGTTTCATGCCATTTATTTATTATTGATCATTTATTTCTCGTTTTATTGTCGTAATTTCCAGTCTCCAGCTTCAGTCCCAGTTCCCATTTTTTTTACTCTTCACTGATGGCCTCTACCGGTTTAATCATCATTGCCCGTTGTGCGGGTACATATCCTGCCATTGTACCTATCACTATCAGAATAAATAGGGAGATAACTGCCATACCGAACGATATTTGCGGATCTTTAAAGAACTGATCACCCTGGCTAAGCACTATACCCGTAGCTCTGAGCAATCCCACACCCACCACAATACCGAGTATTCCCGCCAAGACGGTTAGCACCACGCTTTCACTTAGAATTTGCCCGATAATGTTTCCGGGTGTTGCCCCCAATGCGCGCCTGATCCCGATCTCTTTAGTCCGTTCGCGTACTGTTACCAGCATGATGTTACTCACGCCGACAGCTCCGGCAAAGAGTGTTCCCAGTCCCACGATCCAGATCAAAGAGGCAATTCCTATTCCCAGGTAGTTGAACATTTTAAACTGCTCCTCTATATTCATGGTAAACAACGCATCCTTGTCGTCAGGTGCTATCTGGTGTTGTTGTTTCAGTATCTCCAGAATTTTGTTCTGAACCACTTTTACCGGTACTCCATCCTTGGCCGTAGCAGCCAGAAAGTGGATAATATTACCCTGGTTGAAAGCTTGCTGCATAGTAGAAAAGGGGAGAACCACCGTTTCGGCAGTGTTACCACCTATGCTTACACCCGATGAGCTTCTGGCAACCCCGATTACCTGAAAATAAATCCCATTCACCCTGATAAGCTTTCCCGTGGGGTCTTCGCCCTTCTGAAAGAGCACTTCATAAATTCGTTCACCAATAACACACACCTTTCTTTTTCCGGCAATATCAATGTCGTTCACATATCTGCCGTAAAGTATTTTGCTTTTCTCTATCAGATCGTATTCCGGATAACAACCTTTCACCAGGTAAGAGCCGTTTTTGTCACCTCTTACCACATTTCTGTCGTTTCCTCCGCTGAACAGCATTGGAGAGATGTACTGCAGCTCATCTACCCTTTGTCTGATAACGGGTAAATCGCTGTTGGTCATGTTCCATCTTCTTCCTTTACGGAAACCTTTGTAAGGGAGCGTCGTATTTTCTGCTGCAAAAAAGCAGGAGTTGGTTGCAAATCCTTCTATCTGAGACGAGATCCCTTTTTCAAGCGCGTTCCCGGCACCCACCATCAGCACCAGCATCAGCATACCCCAAAAAACACCAAATGCGGTGAGTACACTGCGCGATTTGTTGTGCGTAATGGTGATCCAAATCTCCTGCCATCTGTCTAAATCAAACATAACTGTATATTTTTAGCGTTCAGCGTTCACTCTTTTACATTTTCACATCCTCATTCCTGCCTCATTGCTTCTATAGGTTGTACACTCACCGCCTTACGTGCGGGCAGGTAGCCGGCGATTACCCCGGATATGATTAAAACTGCTGTCGCAAAAATGGCATACCCCAAGTCGACAGTCGGATTGCTGAATACCGACATTTGCGGTCCATCAGTAACAGGTTGCCCGTTTGCCGATTGTTCCATGAAGAAATTAATCACTTCTGTGAGCCCTATCCCCATAAATAATCCTATGTATCCGAAGATAGTGGTGATAAGTATAGACTCCAGAATAATGGTTTTAAGTATGGAAAGAGGTGTAGCACCTATAGCTTTACGGATACCTATTTCGCGTGTACGTTCTTTCACCGACACAAGCATGATATTGCTTACCCCCACTATTCCGGCAATAAGTGTAAGGATGCCGATGATGGTGACAAAGAAAGTAATTCCACCAAAAATCTTCATTGTTTCCACGTACTCCGATTGGGCGTTGTTGACCCATAATGCCTGCCTGTCTTCGGGATTAAAGTTAAGTTGCTTTCCCATTAATGCCCTAAGTGATTCATCAAAACTGTCGTTTGCAGCTTTAGTGTCGAGCCCGTCCACAGTGAAGGTGATTTGGTAAAACTTACGGTCAGGATTGAAGATTGCCTGTGACGCGGAGAAAGGGATGTAGGCATTTGAGCCTCCCCAGTCCTCTTTCTTGGAATTAATACCGATTACCTTGAACATAATCTGGCCTACCTTCACATAATTGCCTAATGGTGATTCATTCCTGAAAAGAAGATCAGCAATCTTTTTATCCAAAACAATCACCTTGTTAGCCTCTTTCATATCCAGCTGATTGATGAACCGTCCTTCCCCGGGTCGGATTATCAGTTTCTCAATATTTAAATAGTTAGGCATCACACCTCTCACCTCGTATGAGCCGTATTCGCTTCCGAAAGTAATTGTTTGTCTTGTGTTTATTCTTGCTGTGATAAGTCGGCTCTCCTCCACCTCGTTTTTGATCAGTTCTACCTCACTTTCCGAAAAACGCAGACGGCGTTCCGATTTCAATCCGTTGTAAGGCATTGAGGTTGTACCCGACCACAGGTTAATACGGTTTACGGCCCGTGAACTGAAGTTTAGCATTACACCGTTTTTCAGTCCGTTGCCTGCCCCCAGCAGCACAATGAGAATGAAGATACCCCATGATACGGACAGGCCCGTAAGAGTCGTTCGCATCTTGTTCTTCTTTAACGTGCTGATAATTTCCTGAAACTGGTCAATCATATTGTGTCTGTTCCTGCAGGTTGGAGTGATTCGTGCACCCCGTTGTTTTTACGTGTTTCATATTCAATCATCCCGTCTTTCAGATGGATGATGCGGTTAGTGGAGTTTGAAACCGAAGCTTCGTGCGTAACAATGATAGTAGTTATTCCCTGCCTGTTGAGGCCAGTCAGCACATCCATCACCTCTACGGTAGTTTTACTGTCTAAAGCGCCGGTGGGTTCATCCGCGAGAATTATTTTGGGATTGGATATCAGGGCTCGGGCTATTGCAACACGTTGTTTCTGTCCCCCCGATAGTTCGCTCGGCAGATGGTGCGCCCAATCTTTCAGCCCCATTCTGTCGAGATGCTCCATCGCAATGATATTGCGTTTTTTACGGCTTACTTTTTTATAATATAGAGGTAGAGCTACATTCTCGAGAGCATTTTTGAAGTTGATAAGGTTGAACGACTGGAAGACAAAACCAATCATCTCGTTGCGGTAATTTGCTGCTTGTCTCTCGGTTAGATTCTTTATCAATGTGCCGTTAAGTTGATAATCACCAGAATCGTATGCATCTAAAATTCCCAGTATGTTTAGAAGTGTGGATTTGCCCGATCCCGAAGCTCCCATTACGGAGACATATTCCCCCGCCTCTATATCGAGATCGATTCCCTTGAGTACGTGAAGTGATAGTGCTTCGGTATGATATGATTTGTGCAGTTGCCTGATATGGATCATCTTTATGCTGTTTTATTGTCTCTTATTAGACATATGTATGATTGAATTGGTTACAGAATTTATATCCTTTTATTTTTATTTTCTTTCTACTGTCAGATGGAACCACTGATTATCAACGATTATCATAATCATACCGGCCTCATCTTCATTACTTGAATTTTAAGAACTGCACAAATGTATGCCAAAACATTGTACTATGCAATACATAATACTATAATATTTATCTATTTAACATTATTTATAGTTTTAAGGTGTAAATATTATTAATCTTTGTTTACATTATCAGAATACTTCGGCAATTATTATTTAAATAATTCTTATAATACGCTGAATATCAATAGAGTATGACGCTTCTTAGGATCTGGCATAACTTATTGACTGTCAGCGCTATAAATGAGGTTTTAACGAAGCTTTATTACCAATGATACGTTGATAAATGATGCGATTGCTGTCTGTTCCATAATAGCCTATATATCAATAAAATATAATGAATTTAATAATCACATATGCACATACAAAAGCAGCCGTATAATAATGCGGAGCAGAAGTATGAAATAAAAGAAAAGGAATTATAAAGGGTGACAAATATTTCATATTTCTATGATAAGTGGCATCTTATCTGCGTGACAAGCTCATAGTGGTGTAAATCTTGCAGTGTTGGGAATAAGTTCAAATGTATATCCTTCGCCCAGCAACCACTCTATGGCACGTGGCATAGCGTACATCATATTTTTTTTGGCTTTCAGTGAATCGTGAAATACTATGATGGACCCGTCACGCGTGTATTTTTTAACATTTTCAAGCACCCTTTCAGGCGAGAGTTTGGCATTATAATCGCGTGTTACCACATCCCACATCACAATCTTGTACCCGCTTTTTCTGAGCAGCAAGGGTTGAGGTATAATCATATGGCCGTGAGGAGGGCGGAAAAGCCCTGAACGTATAAGGCTGTTTGCTTCACGGGTATCACTCAGAAACTTTTTGGGTGTGTTAAGCCATCCCTGCAGATGGTGAAAGGTATGGTTGCCCACAGAATGGCCACTTTCTAGTATCTCTTCAAATAGGTATCCATATTTGCGGACATTATCTCCAACACAAAAAAAAGTGGCTTTCACATCATATGTGTCAAGCACATCCAGTACCCAGGGTGTGATTTCAGGAATGGGACCGTCGTCGAACGTTAGGTACACAGTTTTTTGCAGGGGGACTTTCACGCGCCAGAGCGTTTTCGGATAAAGTAATCTATATATAATAGGTGGTTGTTCTATTAACATGAATATAGTTGTAGTGGTGAATATTGAAATAAGATGGGGCTGTGGGGAGATACCCCACAGCCCCATCTTATTATTCTATTGCTGATTTTTTGATTGGTATTGCTCCAATAGTCTGGGGCTGAATTGCTGCATCATACCTAAAGCTTTTTGCATTATCTCCTCTTCGGTGCTCCTTGTTAGAGTATCCTCTGCGGGAGTAGAATAAAAACCGCGTACCGAACCATCGGTTATCTCTTTCAAAATAGTATCTCCAATGTATGGAACTCCAAGCGTGTAAAAGGTCTGAGCCCGTTGAAGCATATCATCAACCATCATCTGGTATTTCACTTTATCATATTGTTGATATATACTTGCTATGAGAATTATCGGGTTGATATTATTGTATATCACGTCGGACATAGTATTTGATATCTGAAGGGGTTTCAGTCGTGAAAACCAGTCCAGGTTCCCATTAATCCTATCGCCAATTTCAGTGATGATGGCCGCAGCCTTATCCTTTTCACCCAAACTGTAGTATGCTCTGGCGAACAACAACCCGTCTGTGCCGTAGTGCACGGCAGAGGAGGGGATCATCGTGGTAACCTTGTCCAGTGCGGAAAGGGCTTTATCATTTTCGCCGGCATCTATCAATGCGCCGACTAATTGCGTGAAGTATAGACGGAAGGTAGAAAGCATCCTTCTGCTGGTTTCATCTAGATATATGTCCTGATTCTCTTCCAGCCCCCCCCATCTGAATTTATTCACCATATTATCGTAGGCCTTTTCTATGTTTACCCCTTTATACAGTGGTGTCCCTGGAACCACCTGGTAGGTAAGGCCATTAAGAGAGAAGTTGCTATCCTGAAGGTTCATATACAGAGAAGGAGTGATGGTTGTAGCGAAATGGATGGGGCGCTGCCAGTTGTCGTCGTTTATGTTGCCGAGCATCTCCAGGATCATCAGTTCCTGTCGATAGAGAGCCGATTTATCGCCCAGATTGATATACATCCTGGCTGCAGGTTTTGCTGCTATCGATTTCCAGTCTACTAAGGTTGTATCTACATCTAATGCAAGTACATTCCCGGGGATGATCTGAGTATTCCCGGTGTTGAACGGATTTACCGGTTTAAAATTACCGGTTCTCAGGCTTTCCATTGTCTGCTTGAGCGAAAGCGTATCTTTGAATGCGTTTACATCATAGTAGGTGCCAAAAGATACAGGTGGTATTTTGTTTTGCCGTAACACGTTCTCTATCTCCTGTCTAGAGATGATAAAGGCAGCACTACCGGCTTCGCCTGAATATAGCGGACGTGTCCATTTTATAGGCAGAGGCTTCGATTCATATGCAGGACGCACCAGCTGATCGATATACCATTCTGTCTGAAGGAAGCTTAGGTTGGTAACCCGCACATCGGTACGGAATCCTTCAGTCTCCTGCACATACCAAAGCGGATAGGTGTCGTTGTCGCCATTGGTAAAGAGAATAGCGTTCTCACCCACGCAGCTCAGATAGTTCATGCCGGTGTCACGTGCCAGTGTCCTTCCGGAACGGTCGTGATCGTCCCAGTTCTGTGAAGCCATCTGGATAGGAACAAAAAGGGCTGCCACAGTTGCAATTGAAGCGGCTGCAGTGGTGTTTTTCAAATATTTTCTCAGGAAGAGGCTGATACCGGCTACTCCCATTCCCACCCATATAGCGAAGGCATAAAAAGAGCCGGCATAAGCGTAATCGCGTTCCCTCGGTTCAAACGGTGTTTGATTGAGGTATAGGATAATGGCAAGGCCTGTCATGAAAAAAAGCATGAATACGATGGAGAAACTCTGCAGCCCTTTTTCTTTTAACCTCAATTGATACAATATACCAATGATTCCGAGCAGTAGTGGAAGCATATAATATTTATTGTGTCCCTTATTGTTGGCTATATCGGGTGCAATGTTGTCTTGCGGCCCAAGTCCCAGTATATTTTTATCTATGAATGATATACCCGTGATCCAATTTCCGGCAGTAATTCCTCCATCACCCTGGATATCGTTCTGTCTCCCTGAAAAGTTCCACATGAAATAGCGCCAGTACATATAGTTGATCTGGTAACTGATAAGAAACTTCAGATTCTGTAATACTGTAGGCTTTTGATTCATTTCGGTCACACCGCCCCACCGTTCGTAACCAATACTATGATTTCTAAAAGAGGGATTGTTGGAATTTGAATGCATCCTGGGGAACAGCATTGTGTTAGTATACTTGTAAACAGGTGTTGTAACCTTTACATATTCGTCTTTCTGATCGGGTGTTGTTTTTACAATTTTATTGTATGATTTGCGTTCGCCTTCAATAATTGCTGTACCGTTGGCATTCCTTGCTATCTGTGAAGCATAGGTTGTGCCATGCACAAGCGGGGTCTGCCCGTATTGCTCGCGGTTCAGGTAACTGCCCAGAGCGAAAACATCTTCAGGCGAGTTCAGGTCGAGGGGGGGATTAGCGCTCGATCGGATAGGAATTAGCGCGTATGCTGAAAATCCAATTAGGATGACCATCAGAGAAGACATTGACAGATGGATGAACCTGGTATTTATTTTTTTGTATTTAAATGAAAAAAATGCCCCTATAGCAATCAACACTATCCATAAAAAAATTTTACCTCCAATGAAGAGAATGCCGGAAAGGCCCAGGCTTATGAAGAAAGCTGTACGTGCACGTTTCTCTTTACCTTTTTTTGAGAGTGTTTCGTATATTGCCCATGAAATGCTTGCAACTAACAGGACAAGGTAAACTAATACTCCCGAGTTGTACGACATTCCAAGCGTATTCACAAAGAAGAGTTCAAACCATCCTCCCACTTTTGTGAAACCGGGGATGATTCCCCACATAAGTATAGCTATAAGCCCGAATGAGATCAGAAGAGATATAAGAGTTCCTTTCCAACCGGGGTTGTCATTTTTCTTGAAATAATAGACTAGTACGATGGCCGGGATACACAACAAATTAAGCAGGTGAACACCAATGGATAATCCCATGATGTATGCTATCAGTACAAGCCACTTATCTGAATTGGGCCTGTCGGCATTGTCCTCCCATTTGAGTATCAGCCAGAATACTAATGCAGTAAGCATAGATGAGAATGCATAAACTTCACCTTCCACGGCGGAGAACCAGAATGTGTCGGAAAAAGTATATACCAGTGCGCCGGCCAGTCCACTTCCCATTACAACTATAGTTTGCCCTAAGGTTAGCTCTCTTTCATCCTTTGAAATTATCAGCTTGCGAGTGAGATGTGTTATAGTCCAGAAAAGGAAAAGAATTGTAAATGCACTCAAAAGCGCCGACATGCTGTTTACCATCTTTGCTACTTGTGAAGGATCTTGTGCCAGCTGAGTAAACAGATTAGCTGTTAGCATAAAAATAGGTGCTCCAGGGGGGTGTCCCACTTCAAGCTTGTATGCCGATGTAATGAATTCGCCACAGTCCCAAAAACTTGCTGTAGGTTCAATGGTTAGAAGGTAAACAATAGCAGCAACGGTAAATACCAACCAACCTGCGACATTGTTTATAAACTTATATTTGTTCATTCTTTTCATTGATTTTTTAATTCCTGATCTCAAACTGAATCATACGGATCTTTTGCAAAATTTGAGCAAAGATACTGAAAACTATTTATTTTGATTCAGTATATGAAAAGCATTTGATGATAAATTGTTTAAAATATGTAAATCTGTAGGTTTTTCCTGACGCCATTGTCGCGGCATATTATTTTGTTCACTCTTTTACGCATCTGGAGATAAGTTGCACTTGTAATTTTTCCTGGTCACAATATTTGAAGGACAAAACTTCTTACCCTGCAATTCAAGGTAAGGTTTAGGGTTTGAATTTCGTTCTCAATTCATGGAAGATAAAACTAATATTGGAGATGTTAAACAATAGTTAATTAATGTTTAGTGCGCTTAATATCAAGAGAATATGTTTTATAACATATATTTGGTTAACAAACAGATATACAGGCAAATAATACATTTGTTTTTTTATTGAATGATTTTGATTTGAAAAAAAGAGGATAAAATATTTGGAAGAGAAATAATAAAAAGTTTACTTTGACGATGATTAAGGAAAAAAATCAATAATTAAAAGGTCATTTTCGTAATAGTTTATTATTTGTAATAGTTTATTATTCATGGAGATTACACTAGTAATTCTAAAACCATCAGCAGTTCAACGCGGGATCATCGGAGAGGTTATTTCACGCTTCGAAAAGAAAGGAATTCAGATTGTCGCAATGAAGATGGTACGGATGACCGATGAGAAATTGCGGGAACATTATTCACACTTAGTAGACAAGCCGTTTTTTTGCCGCATTAAAAATTCTATGCAGGCAAGCCCTGTTGTAGTGATGGCTCTAAAGGGTGTTGATGCAGTAAATGTAGTACGGAAACTGACCGGTGTGACAAATGGGAGAGAGGCGCAACCCGGCACAATAAGAGGTGATTTCTGTAATAGTATACAGGAAAATATTGTGCATGCATCCGATTCACCGGAAACTGCAGATGCTGAACTGAAACGCTTTTTCTCGGACGATGAGATTTTTAGTTACAACCAGTTTCTTGATCCGTATATTTACGCGAACGATGAATCATAATTGCGAAATTAAATATTCTGATATGAATTATTTTAAATCAGTAAGGTAGCAATGGAGACAGAGCATTTTTTTATTAAAGCAAAGAGCATATTATCGGCAGCACTGGTGTTCGTAACGCTGAATGCTTTCTCTCAATCTGCTTCGGAATCTTCCGGCAAATCCAGGCCGGAAGTGTCTTATAGACAGTTACACAGTTCCAGCCTAAGTGATCAGCCGGGATTATTTGCCGACGGATTAAAACTTAAGATGGATCTGTCTATTTTGGAGGAAGTTGAAGAGAGCAGAGAAGAGTTCAATCCCGACGAAATTCCTGCAGATGATATTTATGAAGGCATGTGGATCAACAGACACGTGAATATCTACGGAAGTCTGAAAAATGCCCCCGACACATTCATAGTGGATCTGGAAAATTTTACAATGCCGGTTGATGGTCATATGACCTCGAATTTTGGCAGAAGAGGAAGTCGTCGCTATCACTATGGAATAGACCTGAAAGCCCATACCGGTGACACAATTTATGCTGCTTTCGATGGTAAGGTAAGGGTAAAGCAATATGAAAGAGGAGGATATGGCTATTATGTTGTAATCAGACATGTGAATGGCTTGGAGACTGTTTATGGCCACCTATCTAAATTTCTTGTCGATGAAAATGATTTTGTCCTATCTGGTCAGCCTATCGGCCTGGCAGGCAATACAGGGCGATCATTCGGATCTCACCTTCACTTCGAAACACGTTTTCTTGGCAAGCCAATCAACCCCAATTTCATTATAGATTTTCAGAACAAGGTAACACACCGCGATGAATATCTGGTGACTAATTCCAGTTACCGGAAAACATCAAACAGCAGCAGGGTTCTTGTGTCAAATAACTCTCCGGCTGGTAAAGCCGTAGCCGATGCACCTAACAAATATGTATCTGGAGATGTTAAATACCACCGTATTAAAAAAGGAGATACTCTTGGTGCCATTGCCAGAAAATATGGTGTATCTGTCAATAAGCTCTGCACGTTGAATAATATGAATACCAGGACAACATTACGTATAGGAAGGTCAATCCGCATTTCCTGACATTTACAGACCTGGCGGTTTTATAGAAAAAGGTACAAGATTTCTGACTTGTACCTTTTTTTTGATTATCTTTGTTTGGATATTATATGTTAAACAATTTGCACAATTCACAATGGATGTAACCAGTAGACAATTTGACGAAGTAATAGCTATATGTCGAGAGATATTTGCCAAAAAATTACAGGATTATGGGGCATCATGGCGTATACTCCGCCCGGAGTCTGTTACCGATCAGATTTTTATCAAAGCAAACCGCATCCGTACACTCGAAGTTAAAAAAATGAACAAGGTGAATGAAGGTGTCTTTCCTGAATATATTGGCATTGTAAATTATGGTATTATCGGACTTATCCAGCTTCAAATGGGATATTCGGATGACGTTGATATTACACCAGAAAGGGCTCTAGAACTTTACGATGGCTACGTTGCAGAAACGAAAAACCTTATGAGTGCTAAAAATCATGATTACGATGAGGCTTGGAGAAGCATGCGCGTAAGTTCCTATACCGATCTTATCCTCACGAAGATTTATCGCATAAAAAAGATAGAGAGCCATTACGGGGAAACACTTATCTCCGAAGGGATAGATGCTAACTATAAAGATATGGTTAATTATGCTGTTTTTGGCTTGATTAAACTTCATTTTGACGGTAAAAAAGAGTGAAGAGTTTAGATAAATTCGAATGAAGGCAACCAGTAAAACAGTGAATATCTTTGTGGAATTGTCCCGCATTATTGTGGGGGCAACGTTTGTTTTATCGGGTTTTGTGAAAGCTGTCGATCCTATGGGATTTACCTACAAGATACAGGATTACCTTATAGAGTTAAATTTAACTGAAGTTTTTTCACTTGCTTTACCTGTCGCGCTCTTAATTATTGTGTCAGAATTCTTGTTGGGTGTTCTCCTTCTGCTTGGGGTTTACAGTAAGTGGACAACCCGCTTTACAGGTCTGTTCATGTTGTTCTTCACTCCGCTCACTTTGTGGATAGCCGTAACCAACCCTGTTGAAGATTGCGGGTGTTTCGGTGATGCATTTATTATTAGTAATTGGAATACTTTTTACAAGAATATTGTTCTTCTTGCTGGTACTGTCTTGCTTATTGCAAAGTGGAAGCTTATAAATACTCTGTTTTCATTGAAAACAGCTCCCCTTGCAGTTCTGTTCACAGCTCTTTTTGTATTGTTTTTTGCTCTCTATAATATTTATAAGCTTCCGGTATTTGATTTTAGGCCTTACCGAATAGGAGCCAATATACCTGAACAGATGCATGTTGATCCTGAGAAAGCCGATATTTATGAAACTATATTTCTCTATAGTAAGAACGGTGTACAACAAGAATTTACTGAAGAGAACTATCCGTGGAACGACTCCACCTGGACATACGTGGATATGAAGACTCACCTTGTGAAAGAGGGTGAAAAACCTAAAATAGAGGATTTTTCAGTGGACGCTTTATATTACGACGAATCATCCGGTTCATGGAATATCGGCAGCGATATCACTGATATTATTCTTTCCGAGCCTTCATATCTTTTCCTTATGGTCGCCTCTTCTCTCGAAGAGATGAATATGAAGCATTTAAACCGGTTTAAAAAGGTTAGCACCTATGCAATTGATAACGGTTGGCCTTTTTATCTGATTACCTCATCTGGCACCGATGTTGTGGAAAATTGGGAGAAGTCGAACAGAAGCGGTTTTCAGTTTTGTCATTCCGATGAAAAGGTACTGGAGACGATGATTCGCTCCAATCCCGGACTAATATTGTTGAAAGGGGGCACGGTTATCAATAAATGGGACGACAGCAGCGTGCCGTTAATTGGCGATATGGCCTCAGTCGCTGAGCAGACTGACATTATAGCTGAGTTGAATAATACGGGAACAACGGGAACAGTGAAGTTGTTCATTATAGCACTTCTTTTTTTGATACCTCTTTTACTGATAAAATTGGGCGATCGAAAAATGTTAGTCCGGAAAAAAGTGGAATAATTTTTTATTAATTATATATTGATTGTATGAGAAAAAACATTGTGGCAGGTAACTGGAAAATGAATAAAAACCTGCAGGAAGGCCTTGAACTGGCAAAGGAATTGAATGAAGCACTAAAAGGTAAAACAGTGAATTGCGATGTGGTAATAGGAACACCGTTTATCCACCTTGCTAGTGTAGTAGCCAGTGTAGATACTACTAAAATAGGTGTAGCCGCACAGAATTGTGCCGATAAAGCTTCCGGAGCTTATACCGGTGAGGTGTCTGCAGAGATGGTAGCATCAACAGGTGCAAAATATGTGATTTTGGGGCATAGCGAACGTCGTGCATACTACCACGAAACGCCGGAGATACTGAAGGAAAAAGTGTTGTTGGCGCTAGCTAATGGCCTTACCCCAATTTTCTGTGTTGGGGAGGTACTGCAAGAGAGGGAATCGGGGAGACATTTCGACGTAGTTAAGTCGCAGGTTGAATCATCGCTTTTTGATCTTTCGCCGGAAGATTTTACTAAGATTATACTGGCATATGAACCGGTGTGGGCAATAGGCACTGGTAAAACAGCTACTGCCGGGCAGGCTCAGGAAATGCACGCTTTCATACGTAAAACCCTGTCAGAAAAATATGGAGAAAAAATTGCCGATAATACCTCCATCCTTTACGGAGGAAGTGCCAATGCCGGCAATGCTAAGGAACTTTTCTCAAATCCCGACGTTGATGGCGGACTTATTGGCGGCGCATCACTTGGTGTGAATAAATTCCTGCCTATTATTGAGGCTTTTTAATCGATTAACAGAATTTTACCACAGATTCCTCATGGGTCTGTGGTATTTTTTTACCTTTGCAGAAAATTAATTAACAGGATGCAATAAAAACTCAGTTATTAATGGAACCAAAAAACTTTTGTTTTTTCACTCTTTATTTGTAATTCAAAAATTTCAGATCTCATGATTAGTGATTCAGGTTCCAAATCAAGAGTTTATATAAAAATAATCGTATGAACTATTTTCCTCATGTAATAACTATTTTTATGTTGTTATCTCTCTCTGCAGAAGCTGGGGCACAGCATTCTTCGCAAAAGAAAGAAATACTGAATGAGTTGAATTCAATTGTCCCGGGTAAAGGACGTGTTACCATTTACGAGGATGAGAGCATCAAACACATATTGGGACGCCATATGGCACCTCCCAGGACTGTCTATTCAAGTGCTGATGGCTCAATTCAATATTATAAGATGCGTGGTTACAAGATTCAGGCCTTTTCCGGAAACAATCAGCGTACATCCAAAAACGAGGCACTCCATAAGCAAGGGCTAATTAATAGTGCTTTTCCCGGTCAGGAGACAGTAGTACTGTTTGAATCTCCGTTTTGGCGTTTACGTATCGGTAATTTTGAAGACAGGGCTCAGGCCGAAGAGATGATGAAAGAGTTGAGAAGAGCGTTTCCCTCTTTTGGTAAAGAGATGTATATTGTAGTGGATGAGGTGAAAATTCCTATTAATAAGACGTTCGAAAGTGATGATCGTCAGTAACAGTAGAAACAAAAAGAGATGTCTTCCGAAGAAATAGAAAAAAACAGATCCGTGATAGCGGATCATATGAGAGGTATTCTTTCTCTTCTAGGAGAGAATGATGGCCGCGAGGGGCTTGTTAAAACACCCGAAAGGGTTGCAAAAGCCATGCAGTATCTTACCAGAGGATATTGGCAGGACCCGGAGGAGATACTGCGTTCCGCCCTGTTCAGGGAAAACTATCGGCAGATGGTGATAGTAAAGGACATTGACCTGTTTTCATTGTGTGAACATCATATGCTCCCATTTTTTGGAAAGGCACACGTTGCTTATATACCCGATGGCTACATTACCGGACTGAGCAAAATAGCCCGTGTTGTTGAGGTGTATTCCCGTCGTTTACAGGTACAGGAGCGACTCACCACTCAAATAAAAGAGTGCATTCAGAAAACACTGAACCCTATGGGGGTGATGGTAGTTATTGAAGCCCAGCATATGTGCATGCAGATGAGGGGTGTGGAAAAACAGCATTCTGTAACCACTACATCCGATTTCACCGGCGTGTTTCGTGAACAGAGAACGCGAGAGGAGTTTATCGCGTTGATAAAATAGTCTTTATCATTTTTTTGATACCCGCTTTCGGTCGGTTTCGTCCAGCATGATTTTGCGGATACGCATATGCTTGGGTGTTACCTCCACATATTCATCTTCCTTGATATATTCAAGTGCTTCCTCTAAGCTGAAAATAACGGGAGGAGCCAGTTGTGCCTTGTCGTCGGTTCCCGACGCACGAACGTTTGTCAGCTTTTTTGATTTGGTTACGTTGACTACCAGGTCGCCCTCTTTATTGTTCTCCCCTACAACCTGTCCTGCATATACATCAGTCTGAGGTTCAATAAAGAATCTTCCTCTGTCCTGCAACTTGTCCAAAGCGTAAGCATACGCATTTCCCGATTCCCCGGCAATGATGGAGCCGTTTTGTCTCTTCTCGATATTTCCCTTCCAGGGCTGAAATTCCAGAAAGCGGTGCGCCATGATAGCTTCACCAGAAGAGAGTGTGAGAACAATATTATTCAGGCCTATAATGCCTCGCGACGGAATAATGAACTCCATGTGCATGCGATTTCCTTTATTTTCCATGGTAAGTAGTTCGCCCTTGCGGCGGGTAATTACGTCTATGACCTTGCTGGCCGACTCCTCAGGGAGGTTAACTGTCAGTTGTTCAACAGGCTCATGTTTCTCGGCTCCTATCTCCTTGATTATCACCTGTGGCTGCCCTACCTGCAGTTCATAACCTTCGCGGCGCATGGTCTCTATAAGGACAGAGAGATGGAGTACACCGCGTCCGTAAACAATCCATGAATCAGAGTTTTCGGTCTCCTCAACACGAAGAGCCAGATTTTTGTCGAGCTCGCGCATCAGCCGGTCGTATATATGGCGCGAAGTTACATACTTTCCATCCTGTCCGAAGAAGGGAGAATTGTTTATAGTGAATAACATCGACATTGTAGGCTCATCGATAGCTATAGGATCAAGCGGGTCGGGTTTTTCCAGGTCGGTTATACTGTCGCCAATATCGAACCCTTCAATACCTACAAGCGCGCAAATATCGCCTGAGGTAGCTTCTTCAACCTTAATACGTTCCAATCCCTCAAAAAGGTCCACCTCTTTTATTCGGATCTTTTTTACAGTTCCGTCACGTTTACAAAGCGCATAATCTTTATTAAAGCTTATGGATCCGCGGTGCACACGCCCCACGGCAATACGTCCCAGGTAGTTTGAGTAATCGAGAGAGGTGATAAGCATCTGAGGCGTCCCCTCCAGCACTTTCGGGGCAGGGATATGCTTTATGATCGCATCAAGAAGTGGAGTGATACTGTCTGATGGCTTTTTCCAGTCGTTCGACATCCATCCATGCTTTGCCGATCCGTAAAGAGTGGGGAAATCGAGCTGTTCCTCGGTACCATCGAGACTGAACATCAGGTCGAACACCTTCTCCTGAACCTCTTCTGGACGACAGTTAGGTTTATCCACTTTGTTTATCACCAGAATCGGTTTTAATCCTATCTCAAGTGCTTTCTGCAATACAAAGCGCGTCTGCGGCATGGGCCCTTCAAAAGCATCCACAACAAGGAGGCATCCGTCAGCCATATTGAGCACCCGCTCTACCTCCCCGCCAAAGTCGGCATGTCCCGGCGTATCAATAATATTTATCTTTGTGTTGTTATATCTGATGGATACATTTTTTGATAAAATAGTGATACCCCGCTCACGCTCCAGGTCGTTGTTGTCGAGTATAAGGGCATTGGTCTGTTGGTTATCCCTGAAGAGATTCCCGGCCATAAGCATTTTGTCAACCAAGGTGGTTTTGCCGTGATCTACGTGGGCTATAATAGCAATATTTCGGATATTCTGCATTTAAAACAATCTTTTTGTTCCGCAAAGATACGTTTTTTTAGGCTATTTATTCATATATGTCTGCCTGTTTATTAAAATATATGATTTTATTGTTTGTATTACGTAACAAAAGAAAGCTGTGAGATTGAAGCCCAGAGACCTTTTTCATTATTCAATCAGCAAAAAAAAGCTTATTTCCCTTGATCGGGTTTATTTTGAGGATTATTAGTAGATTAAGCGAGCCTGCGTAAAGTCACGAAAGGAAAACGGTTTATGTTTGTTTTGCGGATAATTGGTAAATTAAGTGGTTTATCGAAATTTTTTTACGGACTGATGATGGGAATGATTGGAAATTTCGGAAATTAACATTTCTATTTCAATGATTTGTTTGTTTTTTGTATCTTTGCCTTTCAAAAAAATTTAATCATTCAGTTCAAAATTGTTTCATGAATTTACGTAAAATTCTTCTTCTGGCGGCGCTGTTTATTTTAGCCGGCAGTGCTACTGTTGCACACACGTGCCTGATGGCGCAGGAACCGCCCATTTCAAAAAGCGACAGAATTTTTGAGGATCCTGATATTATACCAATGTTTACCGGTGGATCGGGGGAGATGAACCGTTTTATTTTCAATACCTTGAAGTATCCGACCGAAGCTGTTGAACGTAATGCTCAGGGATTAGTGGTTTACACCTTTGTTGTGGAAAAAGATGGGACCCTTTCAAATTTTAACATAATTCATCGTGCCGATTCGTTGTTGAATAAAGAAGCATTGCGTATTCTTGAGGCAATGCCTCCATGGCGTCCTGCAAGGCACAGGGGGGAGATTGTGCGGGCTGAAACATATGTTCCCATGTATTTCAGGTTGAACAAAAATGCTATTGCAGCCAGCAAAGCTTCCAAGACAACGGTAACGCGCAACTACGCCAAAACCGATCGCTCAATTATGGAAAACAACGACATCTATACAATTGTGGATAAGATGCCTCAGTATTCTTACGGTGAGAGTGGTCTTGGTGCATTTATTTCACACAATATACGTTATCCCCGTGAAGCAAGGCAAGAAGGGATTGAAGGTAGAATTCTCTGCTCATTCATAGTCGGCGCAGATGGCTCAATTTCCAATATTGAGGTGGTGGAAGGACTTGATCCTTCACTCGATAGTGAAGCTGTGCGTGTGCTGGGGTTGATGCCAAAATGGATTCCAGGCGAGAATGGGGGTGAGAAGGTAAATGTAAAATGCCTTCTGCCGATAGATTTTACCATTGATGAGGATCCTATACCGCCCTTTACAAAATCTGAGTGAGAAAACAGTTATTTCAATTCAAACCAAAACTCGCGCATTCCTGAGTGGGTGTTGATAAACAGGCGGAATGGAACGGGAAAAGTGTTTGATAAGGAGTGGAGGTCCTTCAGCGAAAAAGAAGCATGCATAGTTTGAGGGTATCCCCTGGGATCGTTGTTCCTGGAATGACTGAAATAGAGGTCAACCGAGGTGGATGAGTTATTTCGAAGCAGTGCCACTCCATGTGGCACGCTGTGGTATTCTATCTCAAGTATAAGATTCAGATAATCACTGCCTACCCACACACTTTGTATTTTTACAGGATCATCCGAATACTTTTCCGGATATCCTTCATGTTGAATTCCGGCTGTAAAAATGTTGGAGATGTTGATAATCCTAATATTGTTGTCTTTTAGCGGAACGTATCTCAGAATCACACGCTGCCCATCATTGCCGCTGTAGTTTTTTATCTCTTCGGGTATGAGTATCCTATTGTTATCGAGTTTAAAACGATAGGTTGCGTTTTCTTTCTGTACGGTGGCAATCTCCACCAGATAATCGTCAAGACGTTCCACCTCCTTGTCGCATCCAGATAAGATGAAAAAAAGGAGTGAAACCAGAAAGAGCTGTTTATGGTTCAATATGACGGGTCTCCAGATTGTTTTTAACCGTGTTTCCATACATCTCTATCATTTTTTCGCGCAGGTAATATTCGTCTTTGCCCGGGATATCTATTTTATTGATTTGTCCCTGCAGGTATGATTCAAACCGCGAGCGATCTTCGTCGGAGTATTCCGTGGCAAATGTGCCGGTATCCGTCATGAGGTCATACGCAACATAATTAAAAGGGAAAAAGGAGTAGTTTCTGTAAATCTCATCATCAATTGCTGAAGCCGCAATATTGAGCAGTTCGTTTCTTCCGGTACCTCTGGATAAATTACTGATGAACCGATTGATATTATTTCCGAAACGAAAATGCACGCGACCCTTGTAACCCATAATTCCTGCGATCATGTTCTCTATATCATCGGCTTTGGACTTCCTGTGTCCCGGATTATCACGCTTAAGCTGATATTCTTTGGCCTTCAGATAATCACATGGATCAAATTCGTATGTGATGGACAACGGCACAATATTGAGTTTCTTCAATGCATCGGAAGGATTGGCGCTGTCATGAAGTGTGAGCATCTTGAGAAGGCTTGTCTGGGTTTTGTCATTTGAGTCTTTCGCACGCCCTTCTCGCTGTGCTATCCAGACAGATTGATTCCGTTCTCTTATGGTATAGTGGATATAGTCTGAAAGATGTTTTGATACTTCCAGCATCTGTCTAACGTTTACCCCCCGCTTCACGATAAAACTTTTATTGAGCCGTACCAACTCTTCTATCCAGGGATAGATTAGCAGGTTGTCTCCAATAGCTATTTCGGTGGTGGGTATGCTCTTGTCAAAAAACAATATATTTAGGAAAGCAGCATCCAGTACAATATCCCGGTGATTGGAGATAAACATGCAGCTTCTGTCAGTACTAATCTTTTCCCAGCCGAATCCGCACATCTCTTTCGTCGTTTTTTCAATTAGCCGCTTCATTACCGGATATATAATGTAGTGTTGAAAGTCGTCTTTCGATTTACAACCTCCCATAAGTACAGAAAACTCTTCCCATGTATAAGGTTTTACAAAAGGTTCTGCAGTCCGCCTGAAATAATCGTTGGAGATAAGATGAGAGATTGTTTCAGGTACTTCACTGTCAAGTAACGGACGTATGTCGTCAAAACGGTTGGTTGTTATTTCCATTGTCTAACGTTTGTTTTGAAGCTTTATTTTTTTGTTGCCTTATTAAGTTCTGTTTCAATAATATTCGTCAATACCTCTTTCATTGAGAGTCCGGCTGCAGCAACCTGTTGAGGAATAAAGCTGGTTTCGGTCATCCCGGGAGTAGTGTTAACTTCAAGAAGAACCGGCTTGTCACCCGAAATGATGTAATCGGCCCTTATGATTCCCTTTGCGCCGATGAGCCGATAGATCTTTTTAGTCTCCTCGCGGATAGTTTTTGCAATATTATCTGGAATTCTTGCTGGAGTGATCTCTTCAACCTGGCCTTTATATTTTGCGTTGTAATCGAAAAATTCATTAGTGGTAACCACTTCGGTCAATGGCAACACAGTGATACCATCTTCTGTCTCAAAGCAGCCGCAGGTTACCTCACAGCCTTTAATAAAGCGCTCGGCAATCACCTCGGGCGCCTCCGAAAAGGCTTCATATATAGCGCTTTCCAGCTGAGATGCTTCTTTAACTTTAGTGGTTGCAAAGCTGGAGCCTCCCATGTTGGGCTTCACAAAAAGAGGCAGTCCCAATTCATTGATTATTTCGTTTGCACATGAAGTGTCTCTTTTTCTGATGACTACCGATGGTGGCACCTCAATTCCGAAACTCTTCAAAAAATTGTTGCATGCAAATTTATTGAAGGTCAGCGCTGATGCAAGCACGCCACAATTGGAGTAGGGGATGCCAAGCATATCGAAGTAACCTTGCAGTTTCCCATCTTCCCCAGGGGCTCCGTGAATGGTAATGTATGCAAAATCGAATGCAACTACATCTCCTTCTGTGGTAAAACTGAAACTGTTTTTATCAATCGGGATCATTTTGTCGTTAAATTCAACATTCCACGATGTCATGTCGATCCTTACATTATATACATTGTATTTTTCTTTATCGATGAAGGAGCTGATACCTGCGGCACTTTTTTCGGATATAATAAATTCAGAAGAGTATCCTCCCCAAACAATAGCAACATTTTTCATATGATTAATTGATCTTTTTATTCAGGTGTTTATTAATGTATATGTACGCCATTTCTCTATAACTCCCTGTATGTCTTCCGGAATCTTACTTTCAAAATATAGCTCCTCATTGGTTACCGGATGTCTGAACCCCAGAGTGGCAGCATGAAGGCACTGACGCGGGCAAATTGCGAAACAATTATAGACAAATTGTTTGTATTTTGCAAAACGTGTACCGCGAAGTACTTCGTTGCCACCATAGCGTTCATCGTTAAACAGAGTATGTCCTATATGTTTCATATGCACACGTATTTGATGTGTGCGGCCTGTTTCGAGACGGCACTGAACCAGTGTTACGTAACCGAATCGTTCCAGAACACTGTAATGGGTGACTGCTGTCTTTCCCTGATCTCCATCAGGGAAAACCCGCATAAGCATACGGTCTTTAGGATCGCGTCCTATATTTCCTTCAACGGTGCCGTTGTCTTTTTCAATATTCCCCCAAACAAGCGCAACATATATCCGTTTTGTCTCTTTGTTGAAAAATTGCGCAGAGAGATGTGCTTTGGCCGTCTGTGTTTTAGCTACGAGAAGCAGTCCCGAGGTATCCTTGTCTATTCTGTGAACCAGCCCAAGTCTTGGGTCATTTACATCTTTAATTCCTTTCTGTTTTAGATGAAATGCAACTGCGTTTACTAGCGTTCCTGTGTAGTTGCCGTGTCCGGGGTGTACCACCATTCCTGCCGGTTTGTTGATGACCATGAGCGCATCATCTTCAAAAACAATGTCCAAAGGGATATTCTCAGGGATGATCTCCAGTTCACGCCTTGGCCTGTCCATCACAATGGAGATTACATCTAACGGCTTAACTTTATAGCTCGATTTTACAGCTGTTCCGTTCACCAGAATAGAGTCTGCATCGGCAGCCTTCTGAATCCGGTTCCTTGAAATACCCTCAATGCGTACCGACAAAAACTTATCGATTCGCAGCAAATTTTGTCCTTTATCTGCTACAAACCGATAGTGTTCATACATTTGATCATCATTCCGTGAGTCTTCCGTTATATTATCATCATCCTCTGTCAGGAAATCGAGATCATCAAAATTGTTTTCGGCCACAAGACAATTTTTTTAGAAAAATGAATCGTCAATTTTAGCGCCTTCTGGCGGCACCATGTTATTATTGTTTGTATGCCCAGGAGGAACAATATATTCATTATCCACTTTCAGTGAATCAGCGAGTGCACCACTGGTGACAATCAGAGTTAACGGTGATCCGGCGGGTACCTTCTCATCCGGGGCTAGTGTCTTTCCCCTGAACTCAACGGCCCTTACCAGGCCCGAGTATTCAGCAGGCACCTCGACAATTGACAGCTGAGTGAAGCCCAGAGAGTTCAGTAGTGCCGCAGCCTGGCGGCTGGAGTAGTCTGTCAATCCAGGCACGGCAACCTCTTGTGGGGTTTTTGAATATATTGTAATATATATTGCGCGCCCTTCTTTTACTTTATTGTTTACTTTTGGTGTCTGGTCAATGATTGCTCCTGGAACGGCATCGCGTTCATAAACGGAATCTACTATTTCGGCATGTAATCCCCTCGACCTGAGGATGGCATTAGCCTCATCTGCCTGAAGCCCTTCAAGCGGGGGGACCACTACATTCTGTCCGTGTCTTGTGTAAATATTCAGGAATAGCAACGCAAATACAACAAGCAGTGCACCGCAAGCAATGATTATCAGCAGATTTTTAAGTATGCTGTTGTCAAAAAGAGTTTTTTCAGTTCGTTTTTTGCCCATGACAATTGACAATAATGTACGTAAGCTTTTATGGATACAAATGTACAAAAAAAATGAGAGCAGGAGGGAAGAGAAACCAAAAAGAGTTATTAATTTGAATTAAACAGTTCCTGATCTGGATAAATAAAAAACAGGAATACGATGATCGCATTCCTGTTTTACCAATGGAGTTATTTCTTAATATTCGTCGGAAATGGTTAATCTTGCTCTGCCTTTTGCTCTACGTGAGGCAAGTACTTTCCTTCCGTTTTTCGTAGCCATTCTGGAACGGAATCCATGTTTGTTTTTTCTCTTTCTGTTAGAGGGTTGGAATGTTCTTTTCATACGATTGTCCTACTTTTTCTTAAGGTGCATGAAACTTGCTACCATTACTTGTTATTGTAAAAATAACCCGGTGCATGTTACTCCACCTGTGTATATGTTATATTTTTGTTTATTCTTTATACCGGGCTGCAAAATTAGATAAAATATTTGAATGAACCAATTTTATAAATAATAAATTCAACTTTCGGCTGTTTTGAGATTACAGCTAAGTATTTCACTGGCGTTAGATATATGATTTTTGTTCTTTTTTTTTTGAGCTCTGTCTTGATAATGCCCAAAGTGGCATAGTACGCTATCATCACGGAACAGGCCAGGCGCCAGGATCGATACCGTAATAAAATAAGCCTTGTTAAATGTCATGATTATCTGTAAGTACCACATGACATAAAGAAAAAACAGAATAATCGCTGGAAAATTAAGAGAAAAGTTTTGTGTTTTGGGAAAATCGTTCTATATTTGCACCCGCAATTTGGGTAGTAATAATTTTAACAATAGGGTTAACGCCCGGTAATGGCCCATTCGTCTATCGGCTAGGACGCAAGATTTTCATTCTTGAAAGAGGGGTTCGATTCCCCTATGGGCTACTAATAAAAAAGATTTAAACATACGCATCAAGAGAATGGCAAATCACAAATCATCAGAAAAAAGGATCAGACAGACTAAAGTGCGCCGGTTGACCAACAGGTATGCATCTCGTACGACTAGGAACAAGGTTCGTAAATTACGTGCAGTAACCTCCAAAGAGGAGGCGATTAAGATGTACCCCGAAGTTTGCTCTATGTTGGATAAATTGGCAAAAAACAGTGTTATTCACAAAAATAAAGCTGGCAATCTGAAATCAAAATTAGCTGCTCATGTGAATAGCCTGAGTTGATATGATAAAACACTTGGTGTTGTTCAAGCTGGCGGATGAGGCTGAAGGGAACTCGAAAGAAGCCAATGCTATCATTATTAAGGAGAAGCTGGAGGCCCTGAAAAATGTTATTCCGGTAATCCGAAAGATGGAAGTGTTTATAAATCATGTTGAAGCTTCGTGCGTCAATTATGATATTTTACTCGACAGCGAATTTGAAACACTGGACGATCTGAAAATTTATGCCCGCCACCCTGAACATATCGCAGTTGGGGAGTTTATAGTAAAAGTAAGAACCGAAAGGGCGGCAATTGATTACGAATTTTAAAAATCGTTATCTACATAATACGATTATCAAAAAAAGCGGACTTTTTGTCCGCTTTTTTTGGTTGTATGCATTGAATGGATAACATCCGTTGTTAAAGCATGCTTGGGGGGTATGGGCACCAGCCATTAGCTACGGGCAAGGGTGTTTCATTGCATGTTGTAATTGAAATAGAGCAACCATCGTACCCAATAACGATGAGGCTTTCAGTTAAGTTAATCACCTTTTATCGGTGATATAATCCAGTTCAAAAAAAGCCAAAAATGGTTGGTGAAGAGACAAATTTTTCGTACTTTTGTTCTCATTAAAAATATCCGTATAACTCATCATAATTGACGAATAGAGAGATAGTTCAACAAAAAATCAAGAAATGTCAGAAGAAGAAAAAAAATCGGCAAGCGGAAGTTATTCTGCGCAAAATATACAGGTACTCGAAGGCCTTGAGGCAGTGCGTAAACGTCCTGCCATGTATATCGGCGATGTGAGCGAGAAGGGGCTTCATCACCTGGTGTACGAAGTAGTGGATAACTCCATCGACGAAGCTCTTGCCGGATATTGTTCCGAAATAGATGTGATTATCAATGAAGATAATTCTGTTACCGTAAGAGACAACGGACGCGGAATCCCGGTAGACTATCACGAAAAAGAGAAAAAATCGGCTCTTGAAGTGGTGCTTACGGTCCTGCATGCAGGTGGTAAGTTCGACAAGGGAACCTATAAGGTCTCCGGAGGGCTACATGGTGTGGGTGTCTCCTGTGTGAACGCGCTTTCTATATATCTGAAGGCTGAGATTCACATAAACGGTAAAATATATGTACAGGAATACTCACAGGGAAAGCCCTATTCAGATGTGAAGATTGTTGGCGAAACAAAAGAGACCGGCACGGTGATTACCTTTAAACCCGATAATTCCATTTTTACAATATTGGAATACCGCTATGACATTCTAGCTACCCGCCTCCGGGAGCTTGCATATTTGAATGCAGGCATAACGCTGACACTTACCGATAAAAGGGTAGTGAGGGATGACGGGTCGTTCAAGGCAGAACGCTTTTATTCCGAAACGGGCCTGGAGGAGTTTGTCAGATATATCGATAAAAATAAAGACCCTCTTATCAGTGAACCTATTCATATAGTTACGGAGAAAAACGAAATTCCCATTGAGATAGCGTTAACATATAACGACACCTATAATGAGAATATATTCTCTTATGTAAATAATATAAATACTATAGAGGGAGGAACACATCTGACCGGTTTCCGGAGAGGCCTCTCGCGTACACTGAAGAAGTATGCTGAAGACTCCAAAATGCTTGAAAAAGTGAAGGTGGAGGTAAGCGGCGACGACTTCCGTGAAGGAATTACCGCGGTGCTTTCAGTGAAGGTTGCCGAACCACAGTTCGAAGGACAAACCAAAACAAAACTGGGAAACAGTGAGGTGATTGGTGCCGTGGATCAGGCAACAGGAGAGGCTCTTAGAAATTATCTGGAAGAGCATCCAAGAGAGGCAAAGGTGATTGTTGAGAAGGTTATCCTGGCAGCTACAGCACGTCATGCCGCCCGTAAAGCCCGTGAAATGGTTCAGCGCAAATCGCCTCTATCAGGCGCAGGCCTACCAGGAAAGTTGGCCGACTGCTCTAGCAAAGATCCAGTTCAGAGTGAGATATTCCTTGTGGAGGGCGATTCTGCAGGCGGTACGGCAAAACAGGGGCGTAACCGCATGTTTCAGGCTATTCTGCCATTGCGCGGTAAGATACTCAACGTGGAAAAGGCAATGCCGCACAAGGTACTGGAGAGCGAAGAGATAAAGAATATTTATACCGCTCTTGGTGTATCAATAGGAACAGAAGAAGACTCCAAGGAGCTCAATATTGAGAAACTTAGATATCATAAGATTATTTTGATGACCGATGCCGATGTCGACGGAAGCCACATCGACACTCTTATTCTTACATTTTTCTTCCGCTATATGCGGCCTCTCATCGAGAATGGCTACGTATATATAGCAACTCCGCCACTCTATCTTTGCAAAAAAGGCAAAATTGAGGAGTACTGTTATAACGATCGCCAGAGACAGGTTTTTATTGACAAGTATGGCGAAGGGAACGAAAACGCTATCCATACACAGCGTTACAAGGGCCTTGGAGAGATGAATGCAGAACAACTCTGGGAAACAACAATGAATCCTGAGCACCGTACCCTGAAACAGGTTACAATTGAGAATGCTGCCGATGCCGACATTATATTCTCCATGCTTATGGGCGAGGAGGTGGCTCCGCGAAGGGAGTTTATTGAAGATAATGCCACCTACGCAAATATAGATGCATAAATGATCTGATTTTTACGGATGAAACGTCCTCCATCACTGCAATCCGGCGATAGAGCCATCATTTTGTCTCCCGCGGGAAACATTGACGAAAATGTTGTACGGGATGCAGTTGCCATATTGGAATCCTGGGGGCTGGTGCCTGAGACAGGTGAAAACGCTCTTTGCGAAAACGGGCGTTTCAGCGGCTCTGTAGAGGAAAGGATGTCTGATTTGCAAAGAGCATTCGACGATCCGTCAGTAAGGCTTGTTTTTTGCTCAAGAGGAGGTTATGGCGTTGTTCATATGCTCAATAAGCTTAATTATTCCGGTATAAAGAGATTTCCGAAGTGGGTGGTGGGTTTTAGTGATATCACTGCTCTTCACGCCGCTTTGCAGGTGAATGGCATTGCGTCAGTACATGGGCCTATGGCTAAGCATTTGTCTGACGAAGGAGCAGAAGATGAAGCTGTCAGATATATGCGAAGTCTCCTGTTTGGTGAATCTGTTGAGTATCGGATGCCTGTGAGGCAGTATGATATTCTGAATCGCAGGGGAACTGCTGAAGGCAGGCTCTTCGGAGGCAACCTGTCAGTCTTTTGTGCTCTTATGGGTACTAAGTTTGTAAAAATCCCCAACAAAGGCATCTTGTTTATAGAGGATATCGGTGAAGCTCCATACCGGGTTGACAGGATGATATATCAGTTAAAGCTTTCAGGTGTCTTTGAGAAAACCGGAGGGTTGATCGTTGGACAGTTCACTGGCTACGAAGAGGATGCCCGGATGTACTCATCATTACAAGAATCGATATTCAATGCAGTGAGAGAATACGATTTTCCGGTATGTTTTGATTTTCCGGTGGGGCATGTGAAACAGAACTACCCTCTTATCATGGGTGAACATGCCTCGTTGAACATAGGTGGTGATTATATCACATTCATTCAATAAACAAAATTATTCATAATGACGATCAGTACAGAGTTGATGTTACTTGTAGGATCTGTCTTGTTTTTTATAAGCATGCTGGTCGGAAAGGCCGGACATCGTTTTGGTGTTCCTGTATTGTTGCTTTTTCTAGTTGTGGGAATGGTTTTCGGATCCGATGGGTTCGGTTTGATTTTCGACAATGTTCAAACCGCACAGACTATAGGAACAATCTGTTTGACTATCATCCTTTTTTCCGGAGGGTTAGATACCAGGTTTACTGAGATAAGGCCGGTAATATGGCCGGGTGCAGTTCTTGCCACGTTAGGCGTACTAATTACAGCTATACTTACAGGATTTTTCACCTACTGGTTGTCGGGACTTATGTTTCCTTCTTTGGGAATAAGCCTGCTGACAGCTATGCTGCTAGCCTCTACCTTCTCTTCTACCGATTCAGCTTCTGTTTTCGGGATACTTCGCTCCAAAGGATTGGTACTAAAGAATAATCTGAGGCCTTTGCTTGAGCTTGAGAGTGGTAGTAACGACCCCATGGCGTATATGCTTACCCTTATGTTTATGAGCATCATTCAGTCGGGAGGTGATCCCAATATCGGAATGGTAGCCTTTAACATACTTGTTCAGCTGGTGGTAGGTACGGCAATGGGTTATCTTCTTGGAAGAGCTGCGGTAATCATTATCAACCGCATCAGAATGGATAACGCCTCACTTTATCCAATTTTACTGTTAACTTTCGGTGTGTTTATCTTTGCGTTAACCTACTATCTGAAAGGTAACGGATATCTTGCTGTATATATTGCCGGATTGGTGATCGGGAACTCAAAATTCTCTCATAAGCGTACTTCTATGAAGTTTATGGATGGTTTCGCCTGGATGAGCCAGATACTGCTCTTTCTAACACTGGGATTGCTTGTTAACCCGGGCGAGCTGGTGCAAGTTCTGGTACCGGCATTGATTATATCATTTTTTTTGTTATTTATCGGCCGTCCGGTAGCCGTCTTTCTTTCGCTGACTCCTTTCCGCGAGATAGGCCTCAAAGATAAACTATACGTATCCTGGGTCGGGTTGAGAGGTGCCGTACCAATTATTTTTGCTATTCTGCCTCTTGCAGCCGGAGTGCAGGATGCAAGATGGATTTTCAATATTGTATTCGTAATAACTATTGTCTCCCTGCTTGTACAGGGGACTTCCCTGCCTATTGTTGCAAGGTGTCTGGGGCTGGCTGAAAATCCTCCAAAATATAAAGCTTTCGAAGATTTCGATGTGGAGTTTGCAGAAGAGATAAAATCTGCTATGACAGAGATTTTAATTACCGAAGAGACATTGACATATGGTAAAAATCTGATAGAGATGCCGCTGCCCGACAAAACTCTGGTGGTTATGATTAAACGAGAAGAGCAGTATTTTGTGCCGACCGGTCAAACCGAACTGCATGCAGGAGATAAACTATTGGTTATTTCTGATGACGAAGATGCACTAAAAGAAACATATTCCAACATAGGAATTTCAGATTTCTCATATCAGAAGAATAAGTAGGGTATACCTTTGATTTTTCACCTTCTTGCTGTATGCAAGTGACATTTATTGTGAGAATAAGAGTAGCCAGAACAGGTTGAAGCGTTACAAATTAAAGATTTACTGACGGGAAAGTAATTGAATCAGTAGAGAAAATATTGGCTGAAAAAAATCCGGAGGAAAAAGAACGAAACAGAGCCAGCTGATTGGAGACTAGTAATAATAAAGTTTGATTTATAAAGATTTTCGGATTAGAAAGTCATAACTTTGCAGAAATAAAAAATAGAGGAAAGTGAAAACTAAAATATATATACCGGTTTTATTGATAACCGGGTTGCTGTTTACCATTTCGTGTAACTCATGCCAGTCAAGCAAGAATACTGTTGTTATGGAGCCATACCGGCGGCTATCACCTGGATTTAACGCCGACAGTGCCTATCTGTTTGTGGAGAAGCAGGTGCGTTTTGGTCCCAGGGTTCCCGGTACGGAAGCTCACAATGCCTGTGGCGATTATCTCGTTGCAAAACTGACTGAATTTGGTGCCCGGGTAGTAGAACAGCGCGCCAATATTACTCACTACGATGGCAAAAATTTGACCGTACGCAATATCATTGGGAGCTATCAACCAGAAAAAGAGAAGAGAGTATTGCTTTTTGCCCATTGGGACTCGCGCCCCTTTGCCGATGAGGAGACAGATGTCGGCAGGCAACGTCAGCCTGTTCAGGGTGCCGACGATGGCGCAAGCGGTGTAGGTGTACTGCTTGAGATTGCCCGCCAGCTGCATCAACAACCGCCTGAAGTGGGTATTGATATTATATTCTTCGATCTGGAAGATTGGGGGCAACCCTCTTTCGAAAGCGAATGGGTAGAGGGTGACTGGTGGTGTCTTGGTTCCCAATATTGGTCTGAACAGCCGCATGTTGAAGGTTATAAAGCTTCTTTCGGAATTCTGCTGGATATGGTGGGTGGTGCAAATGCTACATTTTTGAAAGAGGGGTATTCAATGAAATATGCTCCGTATGTTGTGGAAAAAGTGTGGGGCATAGCTTCCAAAATGGGCTTTGGTAGTTATTTCTCTTCCGGCAGTGGAGGATATATTACCGATGATCATCTGATGGTGAACCAAATGAAACTTGCTCCAAGCATAAACATCATAAATCTGAAAAAGGATTCCCCTACCGGATTTGTTCCTTATTGGCATACACTCAGCGATGATATGCGAAATATCGACCGGAATACGTTGGAAGTAGTAGGTATTACAGTAATGGAGGTAGTCTACTCGGAAAAAATCCGTTGATTCAGCTACCGGAAAAAGTAGGTAATGATAAGACAAAATAGTGAAAATGCAGACGATAAACGAAGTACAACAAGAGATTATTGAAGAATTCAGCATTTACGATGACTGGATGGATAAATACGCGATCATCATAGAACAGGGTAATGCCCTGCAGCCTCTAGATGAGAAATACAAGATTCCCGAGAATATCATCCAGGGATGTCAGAGCAGGGTCTGGTTGCAGACAGATTATTGTGACGGCAAGCTCTATTTTCAGGCCGAGAGCGATGCTATTATTGTTAAAGGCCTTCTGGCGCTTGTACTGCGTGTGTTTAATGGGCGCACTCCGGATGAGATTATCAGTGTGGATTTGCGTTTTATGAAAGAGATAGGACTTACCGAACATCTTTCACCAACACGCTCCAACGGGCTGCTCTCAGTAATTAAACAGATCCGTTATTATGCTATTGCATATAAAGCCAAAGCAGAAAAAAACTAATTCCCGTTACTGCTCATTTCAGCCGACCTGTTTCTGGCGGCATCGAGTACACCCTCGAAATGCTTTCCCAACTCGTGTAAGCGGAAATAATCCAATCCTGCCTGCGTGGTGCCTCCCTTGCTTGTAATATTTCTTATCAGCTCTTCAATGCTGTATTGCTTCTGGTTTTGGGCAAAATATATTGTGGTCCCCTGTGTAAGTTCAAGCAAAAGTTCGTCAAGGAGAGGCCCGGGCAGATTAAATTCCTGCATCTTATTCTTGAAGATCTGAATAAACGCCAGTATAAATGCCGGGCCACTTCCGAACACAGAGGTAAAAAGGTCGAACCCGCTCTCCTCAAGCTGTACTACTTTTCCCAGCTTACCCATAATACGGCAAACATACATAGCCTTTTTGTTGCCCGGACGGTTGGTGGCAAAAGCTGTCACCGATTTGCGATAAGCCATAGCCAGATTGGGCATAATACGCACTATAAGATGCTCCTTTCCCAAATACTTTTCAATATATGAAATACTCTTTCCTGCTACAGGTGAAACGATAGCCTTCCCTTTTATATCGAACTTTTTCAACTGATCTAATATACCGGCAAGGTCCTGTGGCTTTACCGCCAGCCATATGACATCGGAAAAGGTGACCAGGTCTTCCATTTTATCACAAAATAATATATCAACCTCTTTTCGGTTTCTGTTAAAATAGGCGAACTCCATCTCTTTCTCATCTTTCAATCCATGATAAACCGCTCTTGCCAGATTGCCGAATCCTATAAATCCATGTTTCATTGCCTTCTGTTTTTGACTCTTAATCTTTAATACTACGTGAATATTTCTATTTTTAGATCTTCTATGTAACTCTGTGAGTATTTACTTTACTTAAATTTTGTGAAAGGAATCTGTTTTTTCAGAGCCTTAATTATATAATTAGCACGCTGTCCGTTAACTATCCACATCTCTACTCCGCTCTTCATACATATTTCAGCAGCATGCACTTTAGATGACATACCTCCTGTGCCCAGAGTAGATTCCTTTTCTTCTATGCATCCTTCGATAGAGTTTAAATCAGCCACATCTGTAATAAGCTGTGCATCAGGGTGAAGGTGAGGGTTTTTGTTGAATATTCCATCAATATCCGATACAATGATCAGCAGATCCGCTTCCGTAATCACAGCAACAAGTGCCGACAGCTTATCGTTATCTCCCAGTACGATCTCCTCGATGGAAACAGTGTCGTTCTCATTCACTATCGGTATATAATCGGCATGCCACAGCCTTTTGATGGTGTTCCGGGTATTTTCGTTAGCAACCGGGTTCTCAAAGTCGCGGTAGGTAAGAAGTATCTGAGCGATATTCAATCCAAAAGTACGGAAGATAGTGTCGTAAAGCTCAATCAACTTGGTCTGACCGATAGCAGCCATAGCCTGTTTTGAATCTACCCGTTTGTTAAATCCGTTGATCTCAACAAATTGCCTAGCGGTAGCTATAGCTCCTGATGATACGATTACCACATCATATTCGTTCTTCAACTCCACGATCTGACGTGCCAGACTCTCGATTACGGCAAATGATATTCTGTTTGTTCCTGCCGTCAGCGTGGAAGTGCCAATTTTTATGATCAGTTTCTTTTTCATATTATTCCCTGATATGTCCGTTTCCAAAGACGAACCATTTGTTTGTCACAAGCTCCTGTGTCCCCAGGGGACCGCGGAAGTGAAGTTTTTGCGTGCTGATAGCTATTTCAGCACCTACGCCAAACTGTCCACCGTCGGTAAAACGTGAAGAGGCGTTATGATACACTGCTGCACAGTCCACCTTTTGCATGAAATCTCCTGCTTTCCCTGAATTATTGGTGACGATTACCGCAGTATGCCCTCCGGAGTAGCGGTTGATCATTTCAATGGCTTCAGATTCAGTATCTACGAGAGAAAGGTAGAGTTTCGGAGCCAGGTACTCCTCACAAAGTGTATGTGCATCGTTCTCCTCCTTGATGAAATGGCAAAGGGATGCTATCTCCCTGTTTCCCCATACCTCGATACTATTCTCCAATAGTTGCGTTACAAGGTCATTAAGCTTTTTCTCCAGCTGATGCAGTCTTTTGTTTATGAGCACCTTATCGATAGCGTTGCATACGCTTATACGCTTTTTACCATTCAATATCAGCTGAATGGCCATTTTGAAATCTGAATCATCATCCACATACAGAAAATTGTTCCCCCTGCCGCTTACAATCACCGGAACGGAAGAGTTCTCCTGCACAAACCTGATTAGCCCTTCTCCACCACGCGGAATTATCAGATCCGCCTTATGACTGTTTTCCTTGATAAGCATCTGGGTCTCTTCGCGGGACAGGCTCAGGTATTTCACATAACTTTTGTCGGCTCCATTTTCCGACAGCGCCCGTTGCCAAAGCTCTGTAAGCAAAATGTTAGTATTAGAAGCCTCTTTGCCTCCTTTAAGCAGAATGCGGTTACCAGCTTTGAAAGCGGTAGCCGCCGCTTCAATGGTAACATCGGGACGCGACTCGTAAATAATAAGAATTGTCCCAAACGGGACTGTTCTGTTTACAATCCTTAACCCGTCTTCACGTGCAATCTCATACAATATTTTTCCTTCGGGGTCGGGTTGTAAAGCCACCTCCTCGAGTGAGCGTATCATCCCTTCAATTTTTTTCTCATCTACCTTCAGGCGATCTTTCATTGAATCGTCCATATCGGGAAAAGCCAGCATATCGGTGTTATTGGCATCCATGATCTCCTTCCTGTTTTGTTGTAACAGAAAGGCAAGGGATGATAACACGCTATTTTTTTGTGTTATATCCATATTGCTATAAAAAAAGAAATTATTTCGGCCCCAAAGGTAGCAATTTATTCTTAAACAACATGTTTGTACATCTATTTATTATTTTAACGTGTGAGTCCTCTCCGAAAACCTCGAAACCCAATTTTATTGATTTTCAATAAGTTGAAAATCAATGATCATCTTTTGAAATTTTCAAGAAAAAAGACTTATCGGAGGAGACTCACGTGTAGAATCTTAAACCGTAACAGCAATGTTAGTTTACGGATAGGTTAGATAAAGAGATGCAATAACCAGAGGTTAAGTTCAACTTATAAGTCCAATTTTTTCGATTAAATTCGGTTCATAAGAACACCATTTCCGGTTAAGATCTACTCAGAAGTTCAACGCTCAGGCGTGGTTTTCAGAAAATATCGCGAATAATTCCGGCTAAAATGGTAACTTTGCACCTCTTTTAAGATATAAGTGGATTTACTTTCAATAATCATTATTGCCGTAGGACTGGCGATGGACTCTTTTGCTGTCTGCATTGGCAAGGGCATGTGTCGTAAACGTTTTTACGTCTGGAGATCACTCAAGATTGCCATCGTATTTGGTCTGTTCCAGGGTTTGATGCCTCTGGCGGGATATCTGCTGGGTATTGGGCTGTCGGCCTGGATAAAGCAGCTTGATCATTGGGTCGCATTCGGTATTTTAGTTCTTTTGGGATTTAAAATGATATACGAAGGTTTATTGCCTGAAGATGAACCAGACTGTATAGGCTGTGATTGCAGAGCAAATCTGTCCATCGATTGGAAGAGAGTATGTATACTGGCTGTTGCTACAAGTATTGATGCCATGGCAACAGGGTTAATCTTTGCCACTTATCCCGGAACAATACTCTCAGCAGTAGTTGCTATTGCATTGGTAACAATTCTTTTTTCCTTCACAGGTATCTTTCTTGGTGTTCGTCTTGGAAATAAATTCAGATTCAATTTCGAGATTTTAGGTGGAGTTATCCTTACAGTAATAGGATTGAAAATATTGCTGGAACATCTTTTTAATGGTGGTTGATTTTCTATTTCTTTTCTTCGCTTGACATCGAGTCTCTTTTCAGGATGATAAAACCTCTCTGCCGGATAATACCTCAATCAGAACCGCTGCCTGAGAATGATCCCCGTCCTTTGCAGCATAGAGCAATGTGACTTTTCCATGCTCCTTTTCCAGATCTTTTATCTGTTGCAGAAGCTCTCCCTTTTCGGTCAGCTCTTTCCTGTATAACCTGTCAAACTCGTTCCATTTGGCGGGATCGTGATGAAACCATTTCCGTAACTCTGTTGACGGAGCTATCTCTTTCATCCAGAGATCTACATGTACTTTTTCTTTCGATAAACCGCGTGGCCAGAGTCTGTCTATCAATATACGGTAGCCGTCGTCGCCCAATTGTTCATATATACGCTTAATTCCGATCATTGTTTATTCAGGATTATTCTTCCCTCCTTCTATGGTTGAAGGGTAAGTCATTATTCGTTTCCGGAAACTAACCGGTTCCCAGGTTATAACGAATAAGTTGTCCTGTAAGTTCAGATCTGCTTCGCTATTCCTGCGCGGTTCAGGATGAAGGCGAACTCGAAAGCGGTGTCTTTTATTCCTTCGTAACGTCCGGTGGCCCCTCCGTGTCCCGAGTCCATATTAATACGAAGCAGCAGGATATTATTGTCGGTTTTTAGCGACCGGAGTTTTGCCACGTACTTGGCGGGTTCGTGGAATAACACCTGTGAGTCGTTTATTCCACCTGTCACTAGAATGTTTGGATAATCTTGAGCCTTTATATTGTCATATGGCGAGTAGGAGAGGATATAGTTATAATACTCCTCCTCGTTGGGGTTACCCCACTCCTCGTATTCGCCGGTCGTTAGCGGCAGTGTGTCGTCGAGCATTGTGTTTATAACATCCACAAAGGGTACCTGTGCTACGATGGTATTATATAGGTCCGGGCGCATATTCGCAACTGCACCCATCAGCAGTCCGCCCGCACTTCCTCCCATGGCAGCCAGCTTGCAGGGGGAGGTATAACCCTCTTGCACCAGTTTCTCACTGCAGGCAATGAAATCGTTGAAAGTGTTCTTTTTCCTGAGCAACTTCCCATCCTCGTACCACTGTTCTCCAAGATCACTGCCACCCCGGATCTGGGCGATAGCGTACACGAATCCTCTATCTATCAGGCTATACATGCTTGCACTGAAATAAACATCAGAGCTGCTGCCGTAACTTCCGTATGAGTAGATAAGTGCAGGGCTGCTACCATCTTTCTTCAATCCCTTTTTATAAACAACTGCCATCGGGACCTTTACTCCATCCGGAGCGGTCGCCCAGAGGCGTTCTACTGAATAATCATCTGGATTGAACCCTGACGGTATCTCCTGTTCCTTCAGTTTCTCTGTTTTTCCCGTTTCAATATTGTACTCATAAAGCGTGGTGGGCCGGTTGAGAGATGTGTAGGAATAGCGGAAGGTAATGGCATCATACTCCGGATTTCCACTTAGCCATGCAGAATAGACTGGCTCAGGAAAAGCAATGGTCTTTACATTATTGCCCGAAACAGGTTTGACCTGTATCTCAGTAAGTCCGTTTTTGCGCAATTCCATCGACACATAGTCTTTCAGGATATCAATCCCTTCTATGCGAACATTTTTGTTATGTGGCACAAAAACTTTCCAGGCCGACCGCTCCTCGTATCCATTGAGCGGAAGTTCAAAAATCATCCCGTTCAGGTTTTCTTTATCCTTATAGCGCATAAAAAATTTCTCTTTATGAGGATAAATGCTGTATTCTACATCTTTTACACGGGGAAAGAAAATTTTGAATTCATCCATCGGACGATCGGCCCTAATGTATCGTTCTTCAGATGTAGTTGAGCTGGTACAGCCTATAAAAATATACTCTTTGGTTTTACTGCCTGAAACGTATGTACTGAATTTGTTGTCCGTCTCTTCATAGACAAGCGTACCTTCGGGAGAGTCGAGCATACGCCGATATATATAACAGGAACGTAATGTGTTGTCTATAGTGCTGTAAAATAGCGTTTCGTTGTCGTTTGCCCATGCTGCAGAGGTAGCTCCACTGACACTGAAACCCACCTCTTCGCCAGAGGCGAGATCTTTCACTTTCATCATGAACTCGGCATACGAACCTGTTTCATTGAAAAAATAGGCTGCTTTGCTGTTGTCGGGGCTGATGGAATACCCTGCAAAAATAAATGCCGGTTTACCTTCAGCCATCCTGTTCACATCAAAGATAATCTCTTCCGGTGCCTCCATTGTACCTTTGCGGCGACAATAGGTACGGTACTGTTTCCCTTTTTCCGTACGGCTGTAGTAGTAATAGCCATCGCTAAAAGAGGGATATGTTTCATCGTCCTCTTTTATGCGCCCTACAATTTCATTGTAGATGGTTTGCCTGAGAGTTTCCGTAGAAGCCATTAAGCTATCTGTATATGCATTCTCGGCTTTCAGATAATCTATCACCTTAGGATTTTTTTTGTCCTTCAGCCAATAGTAGTTGTCGATGCGTTGTTTTCCGAAATTTGTAAACGTAACGGAATTTATTTCTGCCACCGGGGGGGCAGGAAAATCGGATTGCTTTAAAATCTTCACTTCTTCTTTTTTAGGATTGCACGATAGAGATAATAATGCCATTGCGTAGACTGCAATTAAATTTTTTGATTTCATGATAAGTTCAATTAAGATTTTATATATTATTCCTTTTTCTTCTTCCTCTTCTCTTTTTTTATATAAACGGCTGATAACCAAAGAATAAAAGATAATAAGATAATAGCCCATAGATTAGTGATGCCTATCAGCACCCAGAGCAGGTTGCTCCATCCGTTTTTGAATGCGTTGCTTATTTTATCAAAAAAACTGAATTGTCTGTTTATGACGTAATAAGTAACCGTTAGTGTGCTGTAATCAACCTGTTTGGAAAGATAACGCATACTGCCTTCTGCAGATTCAATCTCAGTTTGAATTTTTCCTATTTGCTCTTCAATCTTCAGGATATCTTCCACTGTATTGGCGCGTTTCAACAGTTCCTGATAACGTGCTTCAATCTCTTTTTTTGTATTAATACGTGTGACCAGGTCATAATATTCCTGGGTAACGTCATGTACATCAAAACTTTTATAGTCAATTTTTAATGAGAAGGATTCGATTTTTTGCAACAGATTATCAAAATTTTCTGATGGAACGCGAATCGTGAGTGTATTCTCTGTCCTATTTTCATATCCTGACGTGGTTTCATTTGATATGTAACCTTTTAAATCAGTAACAGTTCTGTTTATATCGTTTTCTGTTTTGTTCATGTCCGAAGTGCGAAAACGAATTGTACCCGTTTTGGTAAGTTTTCGCTCCTGAATTTGAGTATCCCTATCTCCTGCTTCTGAAGTTACCGGAAGCGTGGCGGCTGGCATTATAGCCTCTTTATCTGTTTCGATCTCTTTATAAACATTGTTTTTTGAACCCCTATCACAAAAAGTCAGAGAAAGAAGCAGTAATATAAATATAAAAGACCTGATTGATCGTCTCATAACAATTTTTCATATAATAAAGAGCAAAAGTACACATTTCTTTTGAGAAAACTATATGAACAATCTTTTTCTCATAACGTTATAATCTGAACTTGATGATTGAAATGCATTCACACGAACAAAAACCTCGGCACGAAGATGTGAAGAACATCAAAGCGGCATTTTTCCTGAATCTCACTTTTACGTTTATCGAGCTTGCCGGAGGGCTGCTGACCAACAGCGTAGCGATACTTTCGGATGCCGTTCACGACCTGGGCGACAGCTTTTCGCTCGGCTTATCATGGTATTTTCAGAAAGTTGCGAAAAAACCGCGTACAAAGGAGTATACATATGGCTTCAAACGATTTTCGTTGTTGGGTGCAGTAATAAATTCGTTAGTACTGATAGTGGGAAGCGTGGTAATCCTTGCTCACGCCATTCCCCGTCTGTTCAACCCTCAGCAACCCGATGTGAAGGGTATGTTGCTGCTCGCAGTGTTGGGCGTGATTATCAACGGACTGGCGGTCATTCGCCTGAGAAAGGGAAGTTCTATTAATGAACGGGTAGTATCTCTGCATATGCTTGAAGATGTGCTGGGATGGATGGCTGTACTTATAGGAGCGGGTATAATGTATTTCATCGATGCTCCCTTTATCGATCCTCTGCTTTCCGTTGCCATATCTCTTTTCATCCTTTATAATGTGTACAGTAATATTCGTCGGAGTCTGCATATCATTCTGCAGGGAAGTCCCCTTGAATTGGATATGGAAGAGGTGAAGCAGTCGATCATGGATATCAATGAGGTTCAGAGCGTGCATGATATACATGCCTGGTCGGTAGATGGTGAATACAACGTCATGACTATCCATGTTGTACTTAAAGATGCCCTAACTATGGAAGAGCACCAACGTCTGAAACTACTTATCCGTAAAAGATTAATGTCTATGGGAATACAGCATTCTACAATAGAACTTGAATCGTATGACGAGGATTGTGCTTTGGAAGATTGCTGATAAATATTACACCTGTTTCGTAAACAGACATATCTGCTTACCTTGAACAGATTATTCCAAATAAGTATACCCGTACAATCCTGAGCGGTAGTTTGAGAGGAACTCCTTCCCTTCCTCCACTGAGATTTTTCCCTGTTTCACAGAACTCATCACCCATGTTTCTACAGTCCGCACAAGTTTTTTCGGGTTGTATTGAGCATACTCCAGCACTTCGGCTACCGACTCACCATCAATCACCTGGTCTATTTTGTAGCCTGTTTCACTGGTGGATACGTGCACTACATTGGTGTCGCCGAACAGGTTGTGCAGATCGCCCAATATCTCCTGATAAGCTCCTACTAGAAATACGCCGATATAATAAGATTCGTTCTTTTTTAGAGAGTGAACGGGGAGATATGATGAACGGAAGCCATCCTGAGAGGCAAAATTGGCAATTTTTCCATCCGAATCACATGTGATATCCTGTAGAGTGGCTGTTTTGTCGGGTCTTTCGTCTAATCGATGAATAGGAATTATGGGAAATACCTGGTCAATAGCCCATGAGTCGGGAAGCGACTGAAACAGAGAGAAGTTGCAGAAATATTTGTCTGGTAGCAGACTCGATAACTGGCGCAATTCTTCGGGTGCATGTTTAGAACGATTGCTGGTAATGTTGATCTCTCGAGCAATTGAAAAGTATAGCTGTTCAACTTGTGCCCTGGTCTTCAAATCGAGCATACCCAGGCTGAAAAGGTCGAGGGATTCTTCACGTATTTGCTGAGCATCATGCCAGGCTTCCAGCATGCGTGCCTGTGTAAGTGAATCCCATATGTTATAGAGCTCTTTTACCAGCTCGTGATCGTTATCCTCAATATCCATCTCCTCCGACCATTCGGGAAGTGTAGCGGTTTCCAGTACTTCAAAAATCAGCACCGAATGGTGTGCCGTGAGCGCTCGCCCCGATTCGGTAATAATATTTGGGTGGGGTATTCCATTCTTGTTGGCAGCATCCACGAAAGTGAAGATTGAGTCGTTTACATACTCCTGTATTGAATAGTTGATGCTGTTTTCGGTAAAAGAGGAGCGGGTTCCGTCATAATCAACCCCCAGGCCACCGCCGATATCTACGAACTCAATTTTAAAACCCATAGAATGCAGTTGCACGTAGAACTGGGCTGCTTCGCGAAGGGCTGTCTTGATGCGGCGTATCTTTGTGATCTGACTACCGATATGAAAGTGAATCAGCCTGAAACATTCGCTCAGGTTATTATCTCTGAGTACTTCCAAAGCTTCCAGCAGTTCACTGGAATTGAGCCCGAACTTGCTGCCGTCACCGCCCGACTCCTCCCACTTGCCGCTTCCGGAACTGGCCAGCTTCACACGTATGCCTATGTTTGGCTTTACTTTCAGCCGCTTAGCTATCTTGATGGTCAGGCCCAGCTCATTCAGCTTTTCCACCACTATAAACACTTTTTTACCCATCTTTTGTGCAAGTAGAGCCAGTTCTATATAACTTTCATCTTTATAGCCGTTACAGATAATAAAGGAGTTGCTTTCCGTGTTGATGGCAAGCACTGCATGGAGTTCCGGTTTTGAGCCTGCTTCCAGTCCTATGTGGAATCGCTTTCCGCTTGATACGATCTCTTCAACTACCTGGCGCATCTGGTTTACCTTGATGGGGTAGATAATATAGTGCTGGGCTTCGTATTCATACTCTTTTGAGGCAATGGCGAAACTGTTGGATATTTTTTCGATTCTGTTATCAAGTATCTCGGGAAAACGTATCAGTACAGGAGAGGAAACATCTCGAAGATAAAGTTCACGCATCAGATCGCTCAGATCAACGCTACTGCCCTCTTTTTTACGTGGTGTAACCTGAACATGCCCCTTTTCGTTTATGGAGAAATAACCATTTCCCCATCCGTTGATATTATACAACTCTTCCGAATCTTCAATTCGCCATTTTCTCATTCCAACAAACACTAATTAAAGGTGATACATTAAAACTGACAAATCAGCACACAAAAATAGTGATTAATTTTGTCATTTAATGTTGCAATGGTTAAAATGATATGGAAAACAAATTGTTTATGCAGATATATCAGGAAGTAAAGTATATTATAACTTTTTTTAATGATAAACATGCAACTTTTACTGCTTAAAAGCATCATATATATATGTAAAAGAACAGTTACTTTAAAAAATTATAATTCTATGCGATTTAAAACCTACCCCCTCCAACTTGCGTTTGTGACTGCTGTAAGTTTGCTTGCCTGCACATCATGCGATAAAAACAGTACTGTTTTAGATGGTGATAATTTGCCCAAGCCCATTAAAATTAATCTGCGCTTGACTGAACAGGAAATGTTAAAGTCAGATCACTCATTCGCATTTGAGTTTTTTGAAAAAGTGTTTGTTGAAGAGTCTGCTGATAAAGATAAAAACTTCATGGTGTCTCCACTGAGCCTTAGCATGGCGCTGGCTATGACATGGAACGGAGCTGATGGTGAAACCAAAGATGCCATTCAGAAAACATTGAAGTTATCGCAATTTAAAAACGATGAAGAAATAAACCAATATTACAAGAAGCTGAGGGACGCTTTGCTTAAGACCGATCCCTCTACAAAACTGGCTATCGCTAACTCTATCTGGACTAACCGGAACGTGCCCATAAAGCCTGAATTTATCAGTGCTAATAAAGATTATTTCAGCTCAACAGTTGAGTCTGCCGACTTTACCGATGTCAATACTGTTAATCGAATCAACCGGTGGGCTGCAGACAATACAAATAACCTTATTGATCATGTGTTGGATAAGACCAACCCGATGGATCTGATGTATTTATTGAATGCCATATATTTTAAAGGAATTTGGACTTCGAAATTCGATCCCAAGAATACATCTAAAAAACCGTTTACCTGCGAAAACGGCACTGTGAAGAGTGTGGAAATGATGCATCAGAAGTCGGATTTCAACTATACCGGCAATCAAACATTTCAAATGGTACAGCTTCCGTACGGAAATCAGGCATTCAGCATGTTGTTATTGTTGCCCAATGAGGGGAAAAAGATCACCGATATCACTGCCATTCTACAAAATAATGATGCGTGGAGCAGCCTGAAATCTGGATTGAGCAATACGCAAGTCGATATTTTTATGCCCAGGTTCAAAACGGAATACAGTAAACGTTTAAATGATGTACTTAAAAATATGGGTATGGAGATAGCTTTCAAGCCCGGCCAGGCAAATTTCTCCCGTATGTCTGATATAAGTGCCTTTATCTCTTTTGTAGATCAGTTTACATATATCAATACAGATGAGGTGGGGACAGAGGCTGCCGCTGTTACAGTGGTCGGGGTTGAATTAACTTCGTATCAACCGCCCAAAACGGTTACATTTAACGCCAACAGGCCATTTATCTATATAATACAGGAAAATTCAACCGGTTCAATTCTTTTCATGGGAGCAGTAAAGGGTTTTAATGAATAGGATTGTTCGGCGCTTTAAATATCTTTTACAAACATAAGATCACTCAATGGATATTATTCGTTGAGTGATCTTTTTAAATTTGTCCCTTTCCTGGAAATTATATATAGTGAATTATATCTATTTGAATTTCAATGAAGTTGTACCAAAAGGGAAACATTCTACACTTATTAAAATGTTAACGCGCACATAGACAAATATTTACGGAAAAAATAGGGAAACTTTATATTTTTATGATAAAATAATAAGGAAATATTTTGCATTCTTGGAAACTTTCCATAAACTTGTATTGCCAAACGGAATAATGTTTAGAAAATTATCTTTTCGGAACAGGAAAGTTATTGATATTTTAAAAATCGTTTCAGTTATTTAATTAATAAAGATGAAAAAGGAGACATACACTTTCAACGAAGCATTTAAAGCTTCGATGGACTATTTCAGAGGCGACGAACTTGCTGCCAAGGTGTGGGTTAGCAAGTACGCCCTCAAGGACAGCCAGGGGAAAATATACGAAAAAACACCTGAGGATATGCACTGGCGGATGGTAAAAGAAATTAGCCGCATAGAAAAAAAATATGCCAATCCATTGAGTGAGAATGAACTGTTCGCCCTTTTCGATCGCTTCAGATATATTATTCCCCAGGGGAGCCCCATGACGGGAATTGGAAACGATTACCAGGTGGCCTCGCTATCGAACTGTTTTGTAATTGGTATGGAAGGATGTGCCGACTCTTACGGGGCAATAATTCGTATCGATGAAGAGCAGGTTCAGCTAATGAAGCGCCGTGGCGGTGTTGGGCATGATTTGTCACATATTAGGCCAAAAGGTTCGCCTGTGAAGAATTCTGCACTCACATCCACAGGACTGGTGCCTTTCATGGAGCGTTACTCCAACTCAACACGAGAGGTGGCACAGGATGGTAGGCGCGGCGCCCTTATGCTCAGCGTATCTATCAAGCATCCCGACTCCGAGGATTTTATTGATGCTAAGCTGGAGCAGGGAAAAGTTACCGGAGCCAATATCTCGGTGAAGATAGATGATGAGTTTATGAAAGCTGCCTCAGAAGGGAAACCCTATGTGCAGCAGTTCCCAATCGACTCACAAGAGCCAAAATATAAAAAAACTATTGATCCGCAAGAGCTGTGGAAAAAGATCGTGCACAACGCATGGCGGTCGGCCGAACCGGGTGTTCTCTTCTGGGATACCATTATCCGTGAGTCGGTGGCCGACTGTTATGCCGATCTTGGCTTCAGAACTGTCTCTACCAATCCATGCGGTGAGATCCCGTTGTGTCCATACGACAGCTGCCGGCTATTGGCTATCAACCTATACTCCTATGTTGTAAATCCGTTTAAAAAAGATGCCTATTTCGATTTTGGCCTCTTCGAAAAACATGTGCGGTTGGCACAACGTATTATGGACGATATTGTGGACCTGGAGTCTGAGAAGATCGACCTGATACTGGAGAAAATAGATGCTGACCCCGAGTCGGAAGAGGTAAAATATTCGGAGCGCAACCTGTGGAAAAAGATTCAGCGCAAAACAATGCAGGGGCGCCGTACCGGCGTGGGTATTACTGCCGAGGGTGATATGCTGGCAGCATTAGGTATTCGCTATGGAACGGATGAAGGGAACGACTTCTCGGAAAAAGTTCACCGCGTTGTGGCTCTCAATGCTTATGCCTCGTCTGTAGAGATGGCAAAAGAGCGTGGCGCTTTTGAAATTTACGATGCCGAAAGAGAAAAAAACAACCCTTTTATCAATCGTCTGAAAGAGGCCGATCCTGATCTTTATGAAGATATGGTGAAATATGGCAGGCGCAATATTGCACTTCTAACCATTGCCCCTACCGGAACCACAAGCCTTATGTCGCAGACTACATCGGGCATTGAGCCGGTCTTCCTGCCTGTATACACGCGCCGCCGCAAAGTAAACCCTAACGATAAGGATGTAAAAATCGATTTCGTGGACGAAAATGGTGACTCTTGGGAAGAATATACGGTCTTTCACCACAAATTCGTTGCCTGGATGGAGGCCAATGGTTATCCCACTACCAAGCGCTACAGAAAAGAGGAGATTGATGAGCTGGTAGCCAAATCACCCTATTACAAAGCAACATCAAACGATGTGGATTGGCTGCAGAAGGTGAGGATGCAGGGACGCGTGCAAAAGTGGGTAGACCACTCCATCAGCGTAACTATCAACCTGCCGAATGATGTATCGGAAGAGCTTGTTGGAGAGCTTTATATGGAGGCTTGGAAGAGCGGATGTAAAGGATGTACGGTTTATCGTGAAGGGTCGCGGGCGGGCGTGCTTATCTCTAACGGTGATGACGAAAGTAAAGAGGAAAAAGAAGAAAAAGAGGATGGTTGCTACGAACTGCCGCAGATTGTTACTTCACGACCCATAGAGCTTGAAGCCGATGTGATAAAGTTTCAGAACAACAAGGAGAAATGGATCGCCTTTATCGGGTTGTTAAATGGAAGGCCTTACGAGATCTTTACTGGTATCAACGATGAAGACGACGGTATCATGGTGCCCAAGAACGTCACGTCCGGGAAGATCATCAAAGCATACGATAATGATGGTCGTAAACATTATGATTTTCAGTTCCAAAACCGTCGAGGTTATAAGGTAACTATTGAAGGGCTGGACGGAAAGTTTAATCCTGAATACTGGAACTATGCGAAGTTGATCTCGGGTGTGCTACGATACGGGATGCCCATCGACCAGGTGATAAAACTGGTGTCGGGACTCGAGCTTGACAGCGAAACCATCAACACTTGGAAGAATGGTGTGGAGCGGGCGTTGAAGAGATATCTCCCCAACGAAACCGAAGTTAAAGGGCAAAAATGCCCCGTTTGTGGACAGGAAACGCTGGTTTATGAAGAGGGGTGTCTGAAATGCAGGAACTGCGGCGCATCCAAATGCGGGTAATAGATGGTACCAGTGACTGATTTACACCTGAACAGTCACATAGGAAGCACACTTATCAGTAATAATAGAACAGCGATGCCTGAAAAGTATCGCTGTCTGTTTTCAGTTAACTGGTATGCTGATGGGTATATTCAAGCACTTTTACTATTTTTGCAGTATGAATGATACGTATAAAACTGTTGACCGGCCTGCAGAAGGGTATGTTACCGAGAAGAAGAGCAAGTTTATCTCTTATATTTTTCCGGTAAAGAGTGCTGAAGAAGTGAAAGAGATCCTGGAAGAACAGCGCAAGAAATACTATGATGCCCGCCACATTTGTTGGGCATATATGCTGGGATGGCAACGGGAAGAGTTTCGTGCAAACGACGACGGAGAGCCATCGGGTACAGCAGGTAAGCCTATTCTGGGTCAGATCAACTCTGCTGGACTCACCGATGTGTTGGTTGTAGTTGTTCGTTATTTCGGGGGTACTTTACTTGGAACTGGTGGACTGATAAAGGCATATAAAGAGGCGGCAGCCGATGCCATCGCCAATGCCGGGATCACAGAGAAGACGGTGGATGACATTATTGATATAGTGTTTGATTATCCGCTGATGAACGAGGTTATGCGTGTGTTAAAACAATTTGACTCGCTTCAATGGACGCATGATTTCAGAGAAAGTTGCCGTATGCGACTACAGATACGCCGTTCGCTTGCTTCGCAACTTACCGGGATGCTGGAATCAATCCACGGTGTATCCTTTGACAATCCACAAAAAAATCTTAATAAAGAAGGAATTTCTTAAAAATGTGTTGTTCCTTACACAAAATTACTACTTTTGCACCCTAAAAGGAGTAGTATTCCACTTGATTGGAAGTAGAATATTTTCAATAAATTAAAGAAGAAAGACAATTTTGAATGGAAAAAAACCTGGTTATCGTTGAGTCGCCTGCAAAAGCAAAGACAATTGAGAAATTTCTAGGAAAGGATTTTCACGTTATGTCGAGCTACGGACATATCCGTGATTTGAAGAAAAAAGATTTCAGCATAGATATAGAGAATGGTTTCAAACCTATATATGAGATCCCCTCAGATAAGAAAAAGGTTGTTAACGAACTTAAAGCGGCAGCAAAAAAAGTCGATACTGTGTGGCTCGCATCTGATGAAGACCGTGAGGGAGAGGCAATCTCGTGGCACCTGTTCGATGCCCTGGAGCTCAAAGAGGAGAACACTAGGCGCATAGTCTTTCACGAAATAACCAAAGATGCTATTCAGGAAGCAATTAAAAATCCCCGTGCTATAGATCAGAATCTCGTAGATGCGCAGCAAGCACGCAGGGTGCTCGACCGTATTGTTGGCTTTGAGCTGTCGCCGGTGCTTTGGAGGAAGATAAAACCTGCTCTGTCGGCCGGGCGAGTTCAGTCGGTCGCCGTGCGCCTGATCGTTGAAAGGGAGCGGGAGATACAAAATTTCCAGTCTGAAGCAGCTTATCGTATAATTGCACATTTTACAAAAGAAGAGAATGGTCATCAGTATGAAATAAAAGCTGAATACAACAGAAGGCTTAAAACCAAGGAAGAGGCTTTGGCTCTGCTGGAGAAACTCAAATCTTCACATTTCACTGTTGAAGATGTTACCACCCGGCCTGTAAAGAAATCGCCCGCACCCCCGTTTACCACCTCTACTCTGCAACAGGAGGCATCCCGAAAGCTGGGGTTCTCGGTGGGACAGACCATGATGGTGGCGCAGCGGCTCTATGAGTCGGGGAAAATTACCTATATGCGTACCGACTCGGTACATTTATCGGGACTGGCCATCGGTACTGCAAAAACGGAGATCTCCACTCAGTATGGTGAAGAATATCTGAAGAGCCGTCAGTATGCAACTCAGTCGAAAGGAGCACAGGAGGCTCACGAAGCCATTAGACCTACCTATATCAGCCAGCACGAGATAGATGGTACCGCTCAGGAGAAAAGGCTCTATGAACTGATCTGGAAGCGTACAATAGCTTCGCAGATGGCTGACGCTCAACTGGAACGTACTACTGCCAATATTATCATATCAAATACCGAAGGCAAATTTGTTGCAAGCGGCGAGGTGATCAGATTTGATGGTTTTCTGCACGTTTATCTAGAGGGTACCGATGAGGAAAATGGAGAAAACGATGAGGCTATACTGCCTCCAATGAAAAAGGGCGAGCTGCTTGCCATGCAGGAGACCATTGCAACGGAGCGTTTTACACAGCGCCCCCCACGCTATACCGAGGCGGCGCTTGTAAGAAAGATGGAAGAGCTGGGTATCGGCCGTCCCTCTACCTATGCACCCACAATCTCTACTATTATCAACCGCGAGTATGTTGAAAAAAGAAACGTGGATGGAGAGGAGAGGATCTATAATATTCTTACTCTCAAAAAAGGGACTATTAAAGATACCGACAAAAAGGAGATTGCCGGTGCCGATAAGAACAAACTGGTGCCTACTGACATAGGTATGGTTGTAAATGATTTCCTTGTGGAGTATTTTCCTTCAATTATCGATTATAACTTTACTGCTAAGGTAGAGAAAAATTTCGACCAGATTGCGGAGGGGAAGGAACAATGGAACAAATCGATAGCCGATTTTTATAAAGTGTTTCACCCGATAGTGGAGGAAACATCCAAGATGCGTACCGAGCACAAGGCAGGTGAACGGGTACTGGGTACGGATCCCAAGACGGGACGCCAAGTTTCGGTGAAGATAGGGCGTTACGGTGCCATGGCGCAGATTGGTACGCCCGACGAAGAGGAAAAACCGCTCTTTGCCTCTTTGCAGAAGTCACAATCTATTGAGACTATCACTCTTGAAGAAACGCTAAAGCTTTTTGAACTGCCCAGGAAACTCGGTGAATTCAGGAACAAAGAGGTGATTGTGGGTGTAGGACGATTCGGTCCCTATATCCGCCACAACAACAAGTTCGTTTCATTGCCTAAAGGAGCTGATCCTTTGGAGATCCAACTTGACGAGGCAATTGAACTGATTGAGGAGAAGGAGAAAAAAGATCTGGAAAAGATTATCAGTACTTTTGAGGAAGAACCCGAACTGCAGGTGTTGAACGGACGTTACGGGCCCTATATAGCCTATAAAAAGAAGAACTACAAGATACCGAAAAAACTTAAACCGGAAGAGTTGACACTGGAGGATTGCAGACAGATAATTGCCGATACCGATAAGGGTAAAGAGGCAAAAACGGGAAAAACAGGTGGAAAGACAGCTGGGAAAGCAGCATCAAAAACGTCTGGAAAGAGAACTGCTAAAACAGATGAGGGAAAAAAGACAACAACCCGGGGGTCTTCCGGAAAAGCGTCTTCCGGAAAAACTACGGTGAAAAAACAGTGACATGATCACACGCATCAGTCCTTCGACCCATGCAGACCTTCCGATAGTGATGGAGATGTATGCTGTTGCCCGTGAATTTATGCGTAGCAGTGGTAATGCTTCACAATGGGATTCGGGATACCCCTCAGAGCTGTATATTCGTGAAGAGATTGATGCGGGCCACAGTTTTGTGTGTGAAAACGAAACGGGTGGGCTTGTCGGCACCTTTTGCTTTATCATAGGGGACGATTCCACTTACGCAAATATTTACGAGGGGAAGTGGCTCAATAACGATCGTTACGGGACGGTACACAGAATAGCATCGGCCGGGAAGGAAAAAGGGGTAGCAGAAGCCTGTTTTCGATGGTGCTTTAAACAATGCCGCAATATCAGGGTGGATACACACCGCGACAACCGTGTTATGCAGCATATACTTTCGAAGCTGGATTTCACTTTTTGCGGCATCATATATGTTTTAGATGGGACAGAACGGCTGGCTTATCAGAAAACTGAATCTTAAACCAGCAAAGGGTAGAGCAATAGCTGGTTACAATATTATTTATGCTAAAGCCCTTCAGTGTTTATACCTGCATAGGGTAGAGCAATAGTCCGGCAACACCTGATAGCACTATCAGCAATATGGGATCTACTTTTTTTATGGAAGCCACAAGAACCACACTAAAGATTATCCAGCTTTTATAATCAATAAAATTATTGCCGTTCATCAACATCAGGGCAGCAGAAGCAATAAGTCCTATGATAGCCGGTTTCAGTACTGAAAGAGCGGCCCTCATCCAGGGGTTCTCCTTGAGACGTGAGAAGAATGCGCAAACAACGGTCATGATTACCAGAGAGGGTATGCTTACGGCAAGAGTGCAAATGGCGGAGCCTAAAACACCGTAACCGGCTGCAAATCCCATATCCGTGACCGTAGTGTATCCGATGTAAGTGGCTGAGTTGAACGCGATGGGTCCGGGAGTGGTCTGCGAGATAGCCACAATATCGGTGAAGTCATTTACCGATATCCACTGATGCACATCCACAACTTCACGCTGTATGAGCGGTAGCATGGCATATCCACCACCGAAACCGAAAAGTCCGATTTTGAAAAACGATGCAAATAGAGCCAAATAGAGATCAAGGAGTTCCATCTTATTTTTTCATTATCTGTTTCACATGAATAAAATGGAAAATCCCCAGTATGATAGCTGTAAGAATGATATAGACAGGGGAGATTTTTAGTAGCCAAACCGATAGTGCTACAACCAAAGGGATCCAGATGTTTTTAAAATTCACTCCGGCCGACTTGCCCAGTCCAAGTAGCGGTGACACGATAAGTGCCACCACAGCGGGTCGTATACCTCTAAAAATACGTTCAACCACGTGGTTTTCCCTGAACCGGGTAAATACCATTGCGATAAGCAGGATTACTATAAACGAGGGTAAGATAACCCCAGCTCCGGAAAAGATGCTTCCTTTGAATCCAGACCGTTTATTACCTACAAAAAGCGCCGTGTTCAATGCAATGGGGCCAGGCATGGACTGGGCAATGGCAAGCATATCCATAAATTCGCTGTCATCAAGCCACAGTTTTTTATTTACCACCTCGTTTCTTATAAGTGGTATCATTGCATATCCGCCCCCAAACGTAAAAGCTCCGATCTTAAAAAAAACCAGAAAAAGTTCCCAATACTGTTTTAATACTCTCATTTGAAGACTATATATAAAGCAAAAGCAGACTGCAATAAGATGTAATCTGTTGCTAATCTGCTTTTTATAAGAAGCCGCACCGGTGGAATAAGACGAAACTCCTTATGACAGGATTTGAGTGTCCCGGTATCTTTGTAATCCGCTGTCCGCCCGAAGACGAATCCCGAAGGCTGCGGCCCGCCATCGATACCAAAAACGAGTCTCGGTTTATAAAATGTAATTGATGAGTTTCCCAATCGACCAATGCGGCAATAACTCATTCATTTTATATACCCAAAGATAGATTGTCTAAACTTAATATCCAAATATTTTGTGACATTTTTTTCCCCTTTAACCACCTTTTCATGCTAAATAGTTATTAACCAGTAAAACTAATTTTTTGCTAAAAACCTGTTAATATCTTCATCAGTTACTTCGTGATTTGCCAGATCTCCGGCAAGAAATTGATCGTAGGCGCTCATATCTATCAGGCCGTGTCCGGATAAATTGAACAGAATCACTCTTTTTTTGCCCTCCTCTTTTGCCTGCTGCGCTTCCCTTATGGCTGCGGCAATGGCGTGGGTAGATTCCGGAGCCGGAATAATACCTTCGGTACGGGCAAAAAGCACTCCTGCTTCAAATGTATCAAGCTGTTTGATATCCACTGCTTCCACCATTCCGTCTTTCAGCAGCTGGCTTACGATGCTGCCGGCGCCATGATAGCGCAGGCCGCCGGCGTGAATATTTGCCGGGGCAAACTTATGTCCCAGTGTATACATAGGGATAAGTGGAGTGTAACCGGTTTCATCGCCGAAGTCGTACTGAAACTGCCCCCTTGTAAGCTTTGGGCATGATGCAGGTTCGGCAGCAACGAAGCGGGTATTTGCTTTTCCTGCCATGTTGTGACGCAAAAAGGGAAAGGATATTCCAGAGAAGTTTGAGCCGCCACCGAAACAACCGATAACCACATCGGGATACTCTTCAGCCATGGCCATCTGCTTTTCGGCTTCCAGACCAATAATAGTCTGATGAAGAGCTACATGATTCAGTACACTCCCTAGCGTGTATTTGCACTTCTGTGTCTGCATAGCCAGCTCTATTGCTTCTGATATGGCTGTACCCAAGCTACCCTGGTAGTTGGGATTTTCGGTTATGATCTTCCGCCCTGCTTTGGTTGACATGCTGGGCGAAGCGATTACCTGTGCCCCCCAGGTCTGCATCAGTGAACGCCGGTAAGGCTTTTGTTCATAGCTTATCTTTACCATATATACAGCCAGCTCCAACCCGAACGTCCTGGCGGCGAATGCCAGCGCTGTACCCCATTGCCCTGCACCTGTTTCGGTGGTAATGTTTGTTATTCCTTCAATCTTATTATAGTATGCCTGCGGCAACGCCGAGTTGAGTTTGTGTGAACCGACAGGGCTCACGCTTTCGTTTTTGAAGTAGATATGCGCCGGTGTGTCTAATGCTTTTTCCAGTTCGGTAGCCCTTACCAGCGGAGTAGGGCGGTAGATCTTGTATTTATCCCTCACCTCTTCAGGAATATCTATCCAGGCATCTGTCTGGTTCATCTCCTGACGTGACAGCTCCTCGGAGAAGAGAGGATAAAGGTCCTCTGCTTTTAAAGGCGCTTTTGTCTGTGGATTGATCATTGGCTTAGGTTTGTTTTTCATTTCGGCAGTTATGTTGTACCACTGTGTGGGAATATCTGCCTCCGGGAGCATGAATTTTTTTCTCTTTTCCATCGTTATATTTTGTTTAGTTTGATATTGTTGTTTTAAAACAGTTTTACTTATGTCAAAAGTGAGGAGGTGAATAACCTCGATTTATTCAATTCTTGTTAGATTATTTAAACGGATATTCTCTTCCACTATTGCATCTATAACTGCTACCGCCACCATGTTCACTATATCTCGCACTGATGTGTCAACGTCCAGTATATGTACAGGTTTGTTCAGTCCCATCTGTATCGGGCCTATCAGATCATCCATACCAATCTCTTTCAAAAGTTTATAAGCTGAGTTGGCAGAACTTAAATTGGGAAATATCAGGGTGTTTACCTCTTTGTCTTTCAGCTTGGTGAATGGATATTTTTTATCTCGCAGCTTCTTGTTAAACGCGTAATTCACCTGCATCTCTCCATCCACAATCATTTCGGGGTACCTATCGTGCAGAGTTTCAACCACCTTATGAACACTTGCGGGGCTCCCTATGGTGTCTGCCCCGAAATTTGAATAAGATACCATAGCAATCACCGGGTTATGAGCGAAAAATTTAACTGTGGAATTTGCCAGCCTGGTTATATCTATAAGGGCCTCTGTATCGGGATGCCGGTTGAAAAGTGTGTCGGCAAGAAAAAATACACCCTTTTTGGTGTTTACAATATGCATGGCGCCGATATGCTTCAGTCCGTCACGAATTCCAATCACCTCTTTTGCGATATCCGTAGTGTTCAGGTATTTGCTGAATACACCTGTAATCATGGCGTCAGCATCGCCTGTTTCCACCATCATCATGCCGAAATAGTTCCGTTCGAACATCTTCTCTGTAGCCTCGTCCAGAGTCATCCCCTGACGCCTTCTCTTCTCTGTAAGGATTTCCGCATAGCGTAACCTGCGCTCTTCCTCCCTGTCGTGACGCAGGTTCACTATCTCAATTCCCTCCAGGCTGATCAGATTTTCGCGTGCTACGCTCGCTATCTTTTCTTCGTTACCCAGCAGTATGGGTTTGCAGATACCTTCGGCATAAGCTGTTTCTGCCGCCCTGAGCATATTCAGGTGGTTTGACTCCGAGAAGACCACCCGCTTGGGATTCTGCCGTGCCATATCATAGAGGCGACGGAGCATTTTGTTATCTAGCCCCATCAGTTCACGCAGCTTATGATCATATTCTTCCCAGTCGGTTATGGGCTTACGTGCAACACCCGATGCAATGGCAGCTTTTGCCACTGCCGGTGCCACTGTTGTCAATAACCGCGGATCGAGTGGTTTTGGAATAATGTAATCTCTTCCGAAGCGAAGCTGTTTTGTGCTGTAAGCAGCATTTACCACGTCTGGAACCGCTTTTTTTGTTAGTTCCGCCAATGCATATACCGTGGCTATCTTCATCTCCTCGTTGATGCATTTAGCCTGCACATCCAATGCTCCTCTGAAGATATATGGAAAACCAAGTACATTGTTTATCTGATTGGGGTAATCAGAACGACCCGTAGCGAAGATGATATCTTTTCTCGATGACATGGCCAGATCGTAGGAAATCTCGGGGCTAGGGTTTGCCAGTGCGAAAACGATTGGATCGTGATTCATGGACTGCAACATTTCCGGTGTAAGTACATCAGCCACGGAGAGACCCAAAAATACATCTGCATCTTTTACGGCTTCCTCCAGTGTATTGATGTTTCTGGTTGTGGCAAAAGGTTTTTTACGGTCGTTCAAATCGGTTCTTGAGGTATTTATAACCCCTTTTGAATCAAGCATCACAATATTTTCCGGTTTGGCCCCCAACGACATGTATAGCTTCGTGCATGAGTTTGCAGCAGCGCCGGCACCATTTACAACAATATTTATATCTTCAATCTTCTTGCCATTCAACTCCAGCGCGTTAAGCAGTCCACAGGCTGAAATAATTGCTGTCCCATGCTGGTCGTCGTGCATTATAGGGATATCCAGTTCGTTCTTCAGCCGTTCTTCAATCTCGAAGCATTCCGGTGCTTTAATATCCTCCAGGTTGATACCACCGAATGTGGGAGAGATGGCTTTCACCACCTGTATGAATTTTTCAGGATCTTTTTCATTCACCTCTATATCGAATACATCTATTCCCGCGAATATTTTAAAAAGTAATCCTTTGCCCTCCATTACCGGTTTACCTGCCATTGCCCCGATATTACCCAATCCCAGTACAGCAGTACCGTTAGAGATCACTGCTACCAGGTTCCCTTTCGATGTGTAATCGTAGACCTTCTGTTCGTTTTTCTCTATTTCAAGGCATGGTTCTGCAACACCTGGGGAATAGGCTAGAGAGAGATCGCGTTGTGAGCTATGGGGTTTTGTAGGAACGACTTCAATTTTTCCGGGACGCCCCTGCGAATGATAGGCAAGTGCGTCGTCGCGTAGTTTATTATTTGCCATTTTGATAATAATTGTGTGGTAAAAATGAGAATAGATGCAAAATTATAAAAATAATGTGACAGATTATAATATATATTCAACTACCTTATCAATTTTCGTCGAACAGATTCGAACATCATACTGTAAACAATACAATTACCCGCCACTCAATAGTAAAATCCATGAGAGCGTTAATAGTTATAATCCGGCTTAACTATTACCTTAAGTCCGTTAAATGAGAAATCTTTTAAGAAAACAGGAGAAAAGAGTGTGTTTTTTCCCTTATGTTTGCTTTTTTGTCAGTCGATGATCTGGTATGATTCTACCACTATATGATAGAGCGATAGCCACTCTTTCCCTTCATTGGCTTTGCGCTCAGCTATGCGGGCACGGAAACTGTCAATCCTCTCCATCTCGGAACTGCCGGCGGTAACCCCCTCTGCAGCCTGTTCGGTAGCACATCCTGCCTCGCCCTCACCGTGACTCACCTTTGTCTTTTCAAGGATCTCTTTTTCCAGTTCCTTCACATATGCTTCATCTATGCGTTCTTCCACCAGCTTCCCTCTCACCATAACTTGTTTATCTATACTTTCGGGATTGAATTTGCCCAGAGAACTTCCCGATTCGGCACGTAGTGTCTGCTGCTTGTCCGATCCCTGCAGAAAAAGCTTCATGCCGCTTTTGGCACATACGTGTGTGCAAAGGCCTTCTACAACAACGTCTTGGCCTACCAGCGATTCTGCATTCTTCAGCAGATCGTCTACGTTCATTACTCTGTTGCCCGTACAGTTTGTATACAGGAATAAAATAGTTGTCAGTGCAATGAAGAGATTAAAATGTTTGTTTAGTTTCATACTGTTGCCTGTTTTTTTTAAAGAATTGTGATCTTACGTTTCCGATATCTGATCGGGAATAAATGATTATTGATATTTTTGTTTCCGTTGCTGGTTTAATTTTTGAGTCCCCTCCGATAAGTCTTTTTTGCTGAAAATTCCACAAAAAGTGCCATTGATTTCCAGCGAGTTGCGACCTCCTGAAATCGGGTTTTGGGGTTTTAGGAGCAGACTCATTTTTGAATTCGATTTCAAAGATAACTATTTTTTCAGGATGAGGAAAAAACGGTGTTCATTTAAAGGATAAATAGATTCATTTGTAGGGAAAATATAACTGTTCATGATTAACGACACACTTTATGTTCCATGATTTTCATTCTGTTCTGAAATATCGACAGTCAGGTAGAAAGTATCGAAATGCAATGTAATCGATTAATTAACAACAAAACAGATCTATCCAAAATCATGTAGTACTTTTTTGCTGATTGTCAGGTGTTTTAAAAAATAATTACCGAAGTTTTGAAATATGTAACATAATCTTAATCTAAAGTATGTTAAAACTAAGAAAACTAATTTGATGTTATTAGTTTTACGTTTTACCTTTGTGAGTTTTTCAATTGCAACTAAATGGGAATTAAAGAAAGAATTATTGTCAAAGCCGGAGATCTGTTCTTCCAGTATGGTATAAAAAGTGTATCAATGGATGAGCTGGCCTCTTCATTGGGTATCTCAAAAAGAACTATTTACAAGAATTTTAAGGATAAAGAGGAAATTTTGTTGTCACTGCTTGTCAGGCTCAGGGATGAACGAAAAAAAATTTTCACCTCGCTTATATCAGATAACAACAATGTTGTGGAAATATTTGTGAAAGTTATTGAGATACAGCAATCCACACCCATTTGCAATGTGAAGTTTTTCGAGGATATATATAAGTATTATCCTGAAGCTAACAATTATCTTCAGGATGATGTTAATAAAAACAAGACATTTTTGAGTAATTTTCTCAAAAAAGGTATTGAGCAGGGATATATAAGGGAAGATTTAAACGTTGATGCAGCAGCTTTTCTGGTGGAACAGAGTACACATATTTACATTCGTGCTACTTCGCTTGATAAACCCCCCTTTACTTTTTCAGAACTTTTTTATACAATGATGATAAACTTTGTACGCGGTATCTCTACCGAAAAAGGAATAAAAATTATTGATGCGTATTTAGAACAGCAGAAAGCTAAAAATAGAATATTATAATTAAGAAAGATATGAACAGACCACAAATATTAACGCGTTTCGCTGTGCTGATAATAGGCCTTACAGGCATATTAACGGCATCAGCTCAAGAGCCGGACAGCTTGCTGATCGACTTGAATAGAGCCCTGGAAATAGCTTTGAGTGAGAACCCTACGGTAAAGGTTGCCGATATGGAGATTACCAAGAAACAGTATGCCCAAAAATCGGCATACGGGGCTCTTCTCCCTCAGCTTGATGTTATCGGGCAGTATCAGCGTGCCATTAAAAGACAGACAGTCTATTTTGATGAAGGTTTTGGCCTTGGTGGCGGTAGTATCGACCCAACCCAGTATACACCAGAGGAGCTGGAGATACTGAAGGTGCTGAGCAAGGTGATGATGCCCGATCCGGAAACATCGGGAAAAGGATTTCAGATGGGGCGTTTTAATGTATGGTCGGCAGGTTTGAATGTGAGCCTTCCAGTTGTGGTACCTTCACTTTGGAAAAATATACAGATGAGCGAAGTGGATATTAGACTGGCAATGGAAAAGGCGCGTGCCTCCCGCATAGATTTGGTGAATCAGGTAAAGAAGGCCTTCTTTAGCCTGATGCTTGCACAGGATAGTTATAGCGTGTTCAAAAAAACATATGAAACAGACTCCGTTAATCTGGAAAATATCCGTAACAGATATAACCAGGGGATTGTGGCCGAATATGATGTGATTACGGCAGATGTAAGGCTTAAGAGTCTTATACCCGGTATCCTTCAGTCGGAAAATATGATGAAGATAGCCGAGCTTCAGTTAAAGATGCTGATGGGTGTTGATGGAGAAATGCCGCTTAAAGTGATTGGCACGCTTGATGAATATGAGCAGACTATGTTTAATGCAATTATACCTGCTGATACTTCACTAACCAACAACAGCGATATAAAGCAGTTCGATCTGCAGGCTGAGCAGGCACATAACGCTTATGAGATGCAGAAGCTTCAGTTTTCTCCTACCCTTGTTACCTCGTTTAACTGGACCTATATGAGCCAGAACAACGACTTCAGGTTTAGAGAATATCGCTGGGATCCCTATTCCATGCTGGGTGTTACATTGCAGATACCTATCTTTAACGGGGGGCAACGTTATCATAATGTGAAACAGTCGAAAATCCAGCTTTGGCAATTGAGTGAGCAACGAAAAGATATTGAAAGAGGATTGAAGCTTTCCATAAAGAATAGCTACGACCTTATTAATAAGAATATTGAGCAGGTAATGGCAACACAATCATCAGTTGGCCAGGCACGCAAGGGACATGAGATAACCCTGAAACGGTATGAAACCGGGATGGGGACAATAGTGGATGTAAATGCTGCTGCTCTTGCTGTGCTTAATGCTGAACTGCAATACAGGAACGCGATATATGATTATCTGGCAGCTAAAGCAGATCTAGAGAAAGTGCTTGGCTACGATATTACCCCTGTGGATGCAAATTGAATCAGATAGAAAAAAATAGAAAAAAATTAAATAAATCTTATGAAACTGAAAGAGTTATTACAGTTTACTCCTTTACTGGCTGCAGCATTACTTGCTTCGTGCGGCGTAAAAGACAAGTCCGGCACAGCTGAAAGCGATTCTCAGCAGGTTGAAAAGGTGCGTGTTGAGGAGGTGGTGTTGGTGCCGGTAGAACAGGTGTCCACCTTTACCGCTACGGTTGAGGCTAACCAGGTAAACAATATTGCACCCGCTATGGGTGGGCGTATTCGAAGAATCTATGTTGATGTGGGGGCTAATGTGCGCAGCGGACAGGCAGTTGTGGCCATGGACGGAGCTAATTTATCACAGCAGCAGACACAGGTGGCAACATTAAAAAGAGACTACGAACGCTATAAAGAGCTCTATGAAGTGGGCGGAATTTCCAAACAGCAGCTTGACCAGGCTAAAACGCAGCTTGATGTTGCTGAGTATGCCCTGAGCAATCTGGCTGAGAATACCACACTAATCAGTCCTGTAAGCGGTTTGGTAACAGCCCGTAATTACGATCCGGGTGATGTGGTGATGCAGCTACCAATTCTAACTATCGAAAATATAAATCCTGTTAAAGTAAAGGTAAATGTATCAGAATCATACTATAGCAAGGTGTTAAAGGGGATGCCGGTTGAGGTACAGGCAGATGCACTCGGTAATGAAATATTCAAGGGGGTTATATCTCTGATTCATCCTACGCTCGATCCTGTTTCACACACCTTTGCGGTAGAAATTTCCGTCCCAAACGGCGACCACCGCCTGCGTCCTGGTATGTTTTCACGCGTGAAAATAAATTTTGGCACTAATGACAGCCCGCTTCTGTCAGATATGGCAGTATTGAAGCAGGTTGGATCTAACGATCGTTATGTTTTTGTGGAGAGAGATGGTAAAGCCGTTTATACGCTGGTTGAGCTGGGTGTGCGTGTTGGCGGGAAATATGAAATTTTGTCGGGACTAAAAGCAGGTGACAGGGTAATTGTACATGGAAATACCGGATTGATTGATGGTACGGATGTGCAGGTAGTGCAGTGATAGAGATTAAACAATAAGGAGAATTTTTCAAACCCGGAGTATAAGTAGTACCTTTAATGCTGAAGTTAAGAAGTGAGGTTGACCGGGTTCCTATAAACTTAAAAATGATATAATAGATTTGTTATATGAAGATATATGAAACCTCGGTGAAAAATCCCGTGGGAACATCATTAATATTTATCGGAGTGGTTTTGATCGGGATATTGTTTTACAGACAGCTTCCCATCGACCTTTATCCCAATATCGACCTGAATATCGTATCGGTCATCACCTCTTATGCGGGTGCAGGAGCAGAGGATGTTGAGGCTAACGTAACCCGTCCCCTTGAAGATGTGCTTAACACAACCGAAAAATTGAAAGAGATCACATCACAATCGAGAGACGGAATGTCTATGATTATGCTTGAGTTCGATTTTGGCACCGACATGGATGCCGTGATGAATGATGTCAGGGATAAAGTGGATATAGTGTCGGGATTTCTTCCTGATGGAACGGAAGATCCGATGATCCTTAAGTTCAGCTCCGATATGATACCTGTTGTCATTCTCTCTGCAACGGCGCAAGAGAGTGCTGGTGCATTGTATAAAATACTCGATGAGCAGGTTGCAAATCCTCTCAACCGTATTACCGGAGTGGGTACGGTATCTGTGGCCGGAGCACCACAGAGAGAGATTCAGGTGAATGTGATACCCGATAAACTGGAGGCATACAATATCTCGCTTGAGCAGATAGCCCAGGTGATTGCTACCGAGAATGTGAATGTCCCGGCAGGCAATTTCGATATAGGTTCGCAGACTTATATGCTGCGTCTTGAGGGTGAGTTCAAAGAAAGCCGCGACCTGAACAATATTGTTGTGGGTAACAATCAGGGGCGTTCCATCTACCTGCGTGATGTGGCTACCGTGAAAGATACTGTTGAGACACGAGTGCAGGAGAATTACACGAACGGTCAACGAAGCGCCAGCATAGTTGTACAGAAACAGTCTGGTGCCAACACCGTAGCCATTGCCGATGCCGTAAGGACGCGACTGCCTGAACTGCAAGAAAACCTGCCTCCCGATATCAGGATAGAAACGGTAATGGACACATCGGAGTATATAAAGGTATCTATTGAAAGCTTGTTAGAAACAATTATTCTGGCACTGATAATTGTCGGGATCATTGTGCTATTATTTCTTGGCAGATGGCGTGCAACCGTAATTATCATGGTAACGATACCTATCTCTCTCATAGGATCGTTTATTTACCTCCGTCTTACTGGAAACACAATAAATATTATATCGCTATCGGCACTCTCCATCACTATAGGAATGGTGGTTGACGATGCTATTGTGGTGCTGGAGAATATCACCACACATATTGAACGTGGAAGTCGTCCAAGACAGGCTGCCGTTTACGGTACGGAAGAGGTGTCGCTTTCCGTTATTGCATCCACGCTGACCATTATCGCGGTGTTTCTTCCCATGACCATGGTTGGCGGTTTTGCCGGTGTTATGTTTAAACAGCTGGGATGGATGGTAACTATTATCATCTCGCTATCATTGATCATAGCCCTTACGTTGACGCCGATGATGAGTGCAAAGATGATGAGAGGCGAAAAGGATATGAAAGTCAACCGATTCGACAGGTGGTACAATAAGAATATCCTTCCACTTCTGAACAAGCTCGATCACGGTTATTCACGCTTGGTAAACAAGGTAGCAAGAAAGAGAAGACTTGCGTTATTTTTCGTGCTGATGATTTTTATTGTGAGCGTGGTAATTAGCGCTGTTACACTGAAGACAGAGTTTATGCCGGCATCGGACAATAACTCCATTGCCATAACCGTGGAGATGCCTACAGGGACTCGTATGGAAGTCGCACGAGAAACTGGACACCGCATCGCACAAGTGATGAAGGAGAAATATCCTGAAATTGAGATCATCTCTTTCAGTGTGGGTGCAGCTGATGAGGATAACGCATGGGCAGCGATGCAGGACAACGCTTCAAATATAATAACTTATAGAATGAGGCTGACAGAAGCAAAAAACAGAAAGAAAAATATTTATGATATATCTGATGAGATTCGTGCAGACCTTGCTGACATGCCTGAACTATATCGTTTTCAGGTAATGCCGGGAGGTGGCGATATGGGCATGACAGGTGGAAGCAATATAGCAGTAAATGTTTATGGCTACGACCTGGCTGCAACCGATAAGATAGCGGCAGGTTTGCGTTCTGAATTGGAAAAAGTGAAGGGGCTTAGAGATATCGTTGTATCCAGGAAAGATTACCGGATGGAGTACCAGATTCAGTTCGATCGTGAAAAGCTTGCTCTTAACGGGTTGAATATGACCACTGCAGCCAATGCGGTAAGAAACAGGATCAACGGGCTCACCATGTCACGCTACCGCGAAGAGGGAGAGGAGTATAATATTCGTGTCAGGTTCGAAGAACAATACAGGCAGTCGATTGAAGATATCGAAAATATTCTTATCTACAACCCTATGGGAGCAGGTGTTCGTGTACGTGACCTGGGAAAGGTTGTGGAGACTTCCACACTCCCTCAGATAGACCGGCAGGACAGGGAACGTATTGTGTCTGTTACCGGAACAATCTACGGGCGTGCTTTGAGTGAGGTGGTTGCAGATGTAAATAAAATATTGGCAGAAGTAGATCCGCCTACAGGTGTGCAGCTGGAGATGGGCGGCTCGTTAGAAGACCAGCAGGAGGCATTTTCTGAATTGACTTTGCTGCTGTTGATAGTTTCACTGTTGGTATATATTGTGCTTGCATCACAGTTTGAATCGCTTACTTATCCTTTTATGATTATTCTTACAGTCCCATTTGCCTTTACCGGATCTATCCTGATGCTTTCTATTACCCGCGAGCCGCTTGGTATAATGGGATTCGTGGGGTTGATCATGCTTGTGGGAATGGTGGTGAAGAATGCCATCGTGCTTATTGATTACATCAATCTGAACCGCGAAAGAGGTATGACTATTATCACTGCTGTGGTGCACGGAGGACGTTCGAGGCTTCGTCCCGTATTGATGACTACCCTTACAACAATACTGGGAATGATACCGTTAGCGGTAGGGACAGGACAGGGGTCAGAGATGTGGAAATCATTGGGTATCTCCATCATTGGGGGTATGACATTTTCTACAATTATTACCCTTGTTCTCATTCCGGCACTCTATTCCATCATGGCCGGTTACGGCGTGCGCAGAAAGCGTAAGAAACATCGCGATATTCTGACTGATAATGTTTAAGGGAAAGTAGTGTCAAATTGAAAGGAATAAATAATTTTAATTGTATGAAAGCTGTAATGATAATTTTAGACCAGGCGCACTATGAAAAGATTGTGAACGACCTGAGCTCATTGAATATTCGTGGGTTTACTTCATGGAAAGAGGTTTACGGAAAAGGAAGTAAAGATGGATACCCGCATTATGGATCACATGCTTGGCCTTCGGTGAATAATGCTATCCTTACCATTGTAGATGATGATAGAGTTCACCTGTTGTTGAATTATCTGAAAAAACAGGATGAAGAGTCCGCAAACCTGGGGTTGCGTGCCTTCGTATGGAACGTGGAAGATATGATATAGTTATAAGCCTAAAAATATATGGCACAGCGGAACACGGAGGCTGCAAAGTACTAATTGTAGCAAATAACTAATTGCAGCAAATAACCTGATAAGAACTGACTATCATCAACCGTTTGATTTTCTGTGAACCGAATCGGTTTATAAATGTTTTACAGTTTATATATAAGCCCCCCCGTGGAGTTTTTTTTAGCTGCAAGTCGACCAATAAATTATTGACTGTCAGTATTATAAATGAAGTTTTAACGAAGCATTAATATAACTAATTAAACAATAATTGAAATGGGAATCATCAGAAGTATCCTCGATACGGATCTTTATAAATTTACTACCAGTTATGCATATTCAAAACTCTTTCCACGCGCTTATGGTGAATTTGAATTTGTGGACAGAAGCAACGGAGATTATCCACAGGGATTTGATCAGCTACTGCGAAAGGAGCTGGAGGAGATGTCAGCTCTGGTGTTGACAAATGACGAAGAAGTTTTTATTAGAAAGCAGATGCCATATCTGCCACCAATTTATATTGACTTCCTGAAAGGATTCCGTTTTGATCCGTCGGAAGTGGATATATGGATGGATGGCAACAAGCTGCATGTCAAAGCTAGCGGTTTACTTTATAGGGTTACTTTGTGGGAAACGCCGGTTTTGGCTACAATCTCCGAACTCTTTTTCCGGGAGACAGGGCAGCACCCCGATCTGGAATATATGGAGGCGTCAGCAATAGAAAAAGCTTTGAAGATGAAAGAGCACGGTATCACATTTTCTCTCTTCGGGATGAGGCGAAGATTTAGCTTTGATGTAGAGGACAGAGTGACGGAGCTTCTGAAGATTCATGCCGGAAAGAGCTTGTATGGAACTAGTAATGTTTATATGGCGTTCAAACACAAACTGAACGTATCGGGCACCCACCCGCATGAGTGGGTGCAGTTCCACGGTTCTATCTACGGTTACAAGATGGCAAATTACATGTCTATGGAGGATTGGATCAACGTGTTTGATGGCGATCTGGGAACTGTACTTACCGATACTTATACTACCGGTGTGTTCTTGCGTAATTTCAGCAAGAAGCATGCGGCACTTTTTACCAGCTTGAGGCATGATAGCGGCGATCCGTTTATTTTTATCGATAAAGTTATCAAACGGTACGAAGAGCTTCGTGTAAATCCCAAAATGAAATACCTGGTCTTTTCAGATAGCCTTGACGTAGAGAAGGCTATCCGCATCAAGGACTATTGTGGCGACCGCATTGGTGCCACTTTTGGCATTGGTACCAATCTGACTAATGATGTGGGAAATGATATAAAAGGGATGAATATTGTAATGAAGCTTTTCAGATGCAAGATGATTGCCAGGGAGGAGTGGCAGGAGTGCGTTAAGCTGTCTGATGTGGAAGGAAAGCATACAGGAAGTGAACGTGAGATAACCCTGGTGAAGGAGACGCTGGGCCTTTAAGAAAATGCAATTAGTAATTCATATTAAGTAAAGTGAATGCCCATATAGTGTGTGAAAATGATGCCTCATTCCTGCCGGCATGGAGATGATTTATTAATAGTGGAATGAGTAACTGTATTCGCTGCTGTTTCCTGCTCTATCCGTTGCCCTGAATACCAATATCTGTTTCTCTCCTTTTATTAGCCGTGAATCGTCAAAAATGTAGGTATAGACCGGTGATTTTGAATCGTGTGTAAAAAGTACGTACTTCCCGTTTATCTCTCCCCTGAAATAAGCTATCCCGCTTTTATCGTCGCTGAGCCTTATGCGTATTTTTTTCTGGCTTACCCACCCGGCAGGTTCCAGTGGTGTGATAACAGGAGCTACCGTGTCAGAGCTTACTGCATACCTGTCACCCAGCTCCCTAATTGAAGCTTCCACTCCACCGCGTTTGTAACTGCCTCCTATCCAGCTTTCGTTACCGTTGTCGCTTATTTTTACTATACCGTACTGGTTGCGGTTTTGCAGCGTATCTGTATGCAGTTTAATCCAGATTGTTCCGCTTTTATGTAGTGGTACGGGATTATTATTTACATGGTGCACATCTGAATAGTAGGTAGGTTTTTTTGTGATGAAGTGGGAATAACAGAAATTATCATATAAATTCCCTGTAGGTATTGACAGTGAAAATCCCAAATCTAAAAACGAGTTATGCAGGTTCCATGCCATCCATTTTGAGCAGCCGGGTTCTTCAGGTATCTCCTGCCGCTGACCGTTTACAGTGAAAGAGTATGAAAGCATATTTCCATAAAGGTCTTCCAGCTCGTATCTGAACCGATAGGCTCTCTCCTCGTCAATATCTATATATCCTCTGTTTGCTGATTCATAAAACGGAAGCCTGTTGCCGGGCTCAATAAATGAATTCATAAAAAATGAACGACGGTTCTTCCAATCCTCAAAGTCGATGAAGGAGTTCAGCATGCGTGTGTCATTAAAAGAATAACGTCCTATGGTGCTGCTGAATATCTGTTTGTCGTCTACGAACAGACGAATATATTTCACGCCATATATATTTGACTGGCCATTCATCCGGTCATATGCCTTTACACCTGTACCTATACGTCCCCATGCATTCACAGTTTTTCCCGGACTTGACGGATTGCCAGCTTTGTCCTTACCAATATTCATTCTCAGAGTATTACCGCTTCCGTTGACAATTCCCTTGCCTGCAACCGGATATATGGCAATTCCCCTCAGGTCGGGCTTTTGTGTGTCGGGTACCTGCCCTATGTATTCCAGTACATCCAGCGGCTCCTGTGTGTGGGTATCCCGGATTTCGAGATGGAGATGTGGCCCTCCCGAACTCCCAGTATTACCGCTCAATGCGATCTGCTCACCCCGCTTTACAGGCATCATTCCCTTCTCAGGGTGAAGGTTTACTTGAAAGCTCTCCTGTTCATATTGCTTAATAATAACCCAGTCGGCAATTTTTTTTGAAAAGCTTTTCAAATGGGCATAAACGCTGGTATGGCCTGTTGCCGGATGATCAACATAGAGTGCCAATCCATAGCCTCCAGGTGAAACACTTATGCGGGATATATATCCATCTTCGACTGCTAAAACTGGTTTCCCCGTCACACCTTGTGTTTTGAAATCCACTCCGGAATGAAAATGATTGCCTCTTAGTTCGCCGAAGTTGCCACTCAGCGCAGGGGGTATATTTAATGGATTTATGTATTGCTGTGAAAAGGATAGAAGTGAAGTAGCAAAAAAAAAGAGATATGATAATAAAAAGCAAAATTGTTTCATCTTACGTTGTTTTGTTCGAAAAAGAGATGAACACCGTATCAATAATATCTTTTGCAACCTCTTTTTTTGATTTTAAATCGAACGATCTTTTTCCTCCGTCACGGGAAAGTATCGTTACCTTGTTTGTGTCATGCCCAAATCCGGCACCTTTGTCCTGCAGTGAATTGAGCACGATGAAATCAAGGTTTTTCTTCTCTAGCTTTTTAATGGCATTAGCCTCCTCATCGTTGGTCTCCAATGCAAAACCGATGATCAGCTGGTGTGTCTTTTTCATTTCTCCCAACGATGCGGCAATATCGGGATTGGCTGTCAGGGTGAGGGTAATACTCTCCAGCTCATTCCGTTTTATCTTTTCATCCTGTTTCTGTTCAGGACGGTAATCGGCCACAGCAGCAGAGAGAATGGCAGCATCCATTTGAGGGAAATGCTTCATGGTGGCATCATACATATCTTTTGCCGATTCAACGTCTATTCTCCGTATACCATGATGAGAAACTAATTGTGCTGTTGGACCGGTTATCAGCAAGACCTCAGCACCGCGTAAAGCACACTCTTCAGCCAGTGCAAAACCCATTTTCCCTGATGAGAAATTACCGATAAAACGAACCGGGTCGATGCGCTCATAGGTGGGGCCTGCAGTAATCAGAACCTTTTTTTTGTGAAGATTGTTCCGTAATGCGAAAAACTGTTCCAGAATAGCTACAATATTTTCAGGCTCTTCCATCCGCCCTTTGCCTTCGAGATGACTGGCCAGCTCTCCCTCGGCAGGCTCAATAATCCGCACCCCGTCACTCTTCAGTATTTCCAGATTACGCTGGGTTGTTATGTGCCTGTACATATCGAGATCCATAGCCGGTGCAACAAATACAGGAGCTCTCATGGATAGGTAGGTGGTGATAAGCATATTGTCGGCAATGCCGTTTGCCATCTTGCCGATGGTGGATGCCGTGGCTGGAGCAACGACCATCAGATCGGCCCACAAACCCAGATCCACATGGCTATGCCAGGTGCCGTCACCCGTGGCAAAAAACTCACTTATTACCGGTTTGCCTGACAGGGCAGACAGTGTTACCGGTGTAATGAATTCTTTTCCGGAAGGAGTGATAACGATCTGCACTTCTGCGCCCTTTTTTATCAATAACCGGGTGATAATTGCCGATTTGTAGGCCGCGATGCTGCCTGTAATTCCCAAAACAATATGTTTTCCCCTCAGCGACATAACTGTTGATTTAACCGTTGCAAATATAGCCGAATTTTCTGAACCCCGCCAATGAAACGATAGAAACTGTTCAACTTTCACAGCTGCTGCCAACAAAATATCGTTAAATTAGAAAATTCAGTTTAACTCATTCAACGATCTCAATATTTCCGCAATGTTAAATAACGCTAAATATATAAATATATATGGTACTTTGTATTGCATAATACTTTGCTTTGAGTAATTTTGTATCGAAAGACTATTGTTTATGGTTTTTAATAGTTCCAATAGAGTAAATTACACATTAGGTAATTAATACAGAGTTTATAAAGCGCAAAATAACAGTATCCATATAAAAACAGTTGAATAGAATATTGTATAAGAAAATTGTAAAAGTGAAAATAAAAAGAATATGAATATTGAAAATACGCAGAGTCAAATGCGAAAGGGGGTACTGGAATACTGTATTCTTTCCATTATAAAGAGAGGAGAGGCTTATCCGGGTGATATCATTGATGAGATGAAAAGTGCCGGGTTGCAACTTCTGGAGGGGACACTCTATCCTTTGCTTAATCGACTGAAGAATGCTGAGATACTTACATACAGATGGGTTGAAAGCACTTCGGGCCCGCCACGTAAATACTTTCAGCTTACCGGAAAAGGGGAAATATTCTATACACTTTTACAAACCACCTGGAATGAACTTGCCGGCGGGGTAGAATGCTTAACGCGAAAGACTGACGAAATGTATAATAATCAACCGGATCAAAATCCATCAGAATAACATCAATATATGAAGAAGGTAATCAACATTAATTTTCAAGGACAGGTAATTGCCATTGAAGAGACTGCTTACGAAATATTGAAACAGTATATCGACAGTCTCAAAGAGTACTTTTCACGAGAGGAGGGTGGTGATGAGATTGTTAACGATATTGAATGCCGTATCGCTGAACTTTTCGGTAACCGTTTAAAGCACGGTATCAACTGCATCACTGATGAAGATGTGGAAGTTATCATCAGCAGTATCGGCAGACCTAAGGATTTCGATTCAGATTATTATGAATCTTCTCAGAGAGAACGTGGTGCCGGAGAATCTTCATCAACAACAGGTGTATGTTCCGATAACGGAGCAAACTTATCCGAACAGGTAACATCAGGTGAATCCCGCTCACTCAACAGAAATGCTAATGATCAGATTATTGGTGGTGTCTGCAGTGGCCTGGCGCATTATTTCAAGACTGACCCTGCATGGATTCGAATTCTCTTCGTATTGTTTTTCGGTGTTCTTTTTTGGGTTTATATCGTTTTGTGGATCGTGCTAAAATCTAAACCCCTCGAATCTAATGTTACCAAACGTCTTTATCGAAATCCCAACGATCGATATTTAAGTGGTGTTTGCGGAGGTATAGGTGCATACTTCAAAATAGAGTCATGGATACCACGTCTTCTTTTCTTGCTGCCCATTATGTTGAATGTGGTTGGAATGGTATCAATTTTTCCTTTGAGCACCTTTTTTCATAATATAGGCTTCAACTGGAATATTAATCTGGGAGTTGTACTTTTGTACGTGGTGTTGTGGATAATTATTCCCGAAGCAAAGACCGTGAAGCAGAAACTTGAGATGATGGGAGAGGACGACTATATCCAATCCATAAGAGATAAAGTGACTGATAATGTGGCGAGTGCAAAAAGCCGTACAGATACGGGCCGCTATGATGCAAATACTGGATTTGCTTCTTCGGGTTTAAAAATAGATAATGACCAAAAACCCTCTTCGGAGAATATGCCACCCGAACCTCCCCGTCCTAATTCAAGGACCGCACAATATCCACAACCGGATAGATCGGGATGTCTGAACGTTTTGGTTATATTTCTGAAAATCATCTTTTTCTCTTTCGTGGGGATCTTCGCGCTCATGCTGGTGGTACTATTTTTCGGACTACTTTTTGCCGGATCGCAATTTATGCCGTTGAAATCACTCTTTATTGATCCCGGGTACGAGACTAATCTGCTTTTCACATCAATAGCTATGATAACTCTTGTGCCCCTCATTTCTGTAATAATTTGGGTTATTCGTCGAGTGATGAAAGTAAAATCACGGCCTATAATAGGTGTTGTTGCAACTGTCCTGTGGTTTGCCGGTCTTGCGATAATGGGCGTACTTGCTACAAGTGTTGCAAAAAAATTCAACGTTGAAAGTTCCCGCGAAGAGATAGTAGCACTATCGCCGGTTAATTCAGGTAAGCTCTATGTTGAAATGGAGACCTACAGAGAGGATTTTTCCGAGTTTAAATTAGGATACGGTTTTGGATTAGGTTCAGAGATCGATGAGCTACCATATACCACAGTTAACGAAGATTCACTACTTTTCAGAAAAATCAATCTGCAGATAGGGAAAAGTTCAGATTCACTATTTCACATAAGGACGATTGCAGCTTCAAGAGGCAGAAATCTTCGCAGTGCAAAAGCCGATATTGAGCAGTTTACCTATAACATTGTCCAGAAAGACTCCGTACTGTTCCTGCCTGAATTTCTGGCAGTACCGGTAAATCAGGGCTTCAGGGATCAGAGTATAACCATTGAAATATTTGTCCCGGCAGGAAAAAAAGTTGAAGTTAGCGATGCACTGAGGGAGTACAAAAATAATCAAACACCCTCAGTTGTAAGGAAAAGAGTCAGAACCTTTTCCCGTACATATTTTCCCGTTGAAGCCGAAACCTCGGGACAAGAATTTGAGAACATAGAAAAAAGAGATACGGTTTAGTAGTAATTTTTATTTTACATAACTTTTCATTGTCGTTCTTTAGGGCTGCCCCATATGGCGGCCCTTTTTAGTGTGTAATTATCAAAATAATGTTTATTTTTGCACAATAAACATTCTCTATATGTTATATTAGCTAAGGCTGAACTTACACGGAACCAATCCGCAGTAAGAAAAAAATTAAAATGCTATAAATCTGGTAACGTAAAGGAACAATATATAATAATATATACTATGAACAGAAGAAATTTCATTAGGAATGTTTCCGCCATTTCAACACTTACCGTATTAAAACCGGAGATAGTTTTTGCATCAGGTAATAATTCTGCTGTGAGGGTAGGGCTTGTGGGGTGCGGTTCACGTGCAACGGGAATCCTTAATAGTATGTCTGAAAGCTCAAATATTCAGATTACCGCATTGGCTGATCTTTTTGAAGATAAGCTCGTAAAGGGGATCGACTTTGCCAATGTACTTAACAAAAAAAGAGGCTATGCTCCTGTTCCGAAGAATAGAACCTATACAGGATCTGAAGCATATCTTAGATTATTGGAAAACCAAGATGTTGATGCTGTAATTATTGCATCTCCAGGCTATTCACATCCTCAAATTCTGGAAGATACGGTTGCTGCGGGGAAGCATGTTTATTGTGAAAAACCTATGGCTGTAGATGCCGACGGATGCAGGCAGGTACTCAGAACAGGGAAGAACATTAATGGAAAAGTATCGGCGTTCGACGGTTTCCAGATTCGTTATGCTACTCCTTATGCAGAAATGGCAAAAAGAATTAAAAGAGGTGATATTGGTGACCTTGTCACGGTACAGCTCTATTATTTTTCATCGGGTGCTGTAATTATTCCCCACGAAGGAATGTCGTACGACGAAACACGTATTCGTAATCATTACCATTTCCATGAAATTTCAGGCGGATGTTATCTCGATCAGGCCATTCATATGATCGATACATGCAATTGGATTTTGGGTGCCAATCCTTTATATGCCATAGGTGAAGGAAGCAGGAAAGGAGGTCCAGACTTTGGTAATGCATGGACAAACTATCAGGTAATTTATAAGTATCCGAATGATGTGAATGTTTCGGTACATTCCAGTAAATTCGGGAAAGTTTTCGGTGATGTTTGTGCCAGGTTTATTGGGACAAAAGGTATTGCTGAAGCACATTACAGCGGGGGAGTGTTTATTATGGGCGAGAATAAATGGGATTCTGGAGTTGTACGTTCTTCGTCGGAGCTTACGCCTGAATCTATTGCAAAAGGCGCCAGCTCGTCGTCATTAGACGATGCTGATATCAATAAAGGCAAGGCTTTTATTGATAGTATAACAGGAGGAGTATATATGAATCAGCTTGAATCTGGATGTAATTCTACCTTAAGTGCTATCTTGGGAAGAGAGGCGGCTTCCAGGCAGGAGAAGGTCACATGGGACGAACTGATATACACACCGCATCGGATTGACCCGAAATTGAATTTAAAACAGTTCGACATAAAATAAAATTCAAAAAATATTGGGTTCAATTTAAAAAATCTTGTATCTTTGCATCCGCAATTCAGAAAAAGCTGTACGGCCAGCCTTTCCCTGAGTAGGGGAAGTATGGCCGTTGAGCTACGGAAACAAAAACATTGGTGTTTTTATTTTTCTGATGCGTTATCAGGCGGAGGCCTTTTAATATATTGGTAAGTTATGAGCCCGGATGGCGGAATTGGCAGACGCGCTAGTTTCAGGGACTAGTGTTGGCAACAACGTGCAGGTTCGACCCCTGTTCCGGGCACTGCAATGCGCAGGTGGTGAAATTGGTATACACGCTACTTTGAGGGGGTAGTGCCGGTTACGGCGTGTGAGTTCGACTCTCATCCTGCGCACTTTGTTGATTCTCAGTCACATGTTGTTCTTATATTTTTTTCGTACCATTTGGAATAGTTCTCTCACCTTACTTTTGAATTTTTCATTGTTTTGTTATTCTCTTTACACTTCCGCCAAGACCTTATCTGCAATATATTTTTCATGATCTAATGAGTATTTTTTGTTGCCTTCATGTTTTCTGTACACATGATTCTTTCGACCGTTACTTTTTTATCTTGCGAAGTCTTTCTATCTCAATTCGGAGTTTCCTGTTTTCTTCCAGCATCTCCAGGTATTTGTTTTTATATTTTACGGAGTTTTCTTCCAAGGTGTCGGTTGTTTGTTCGACAGCGGCTGGCTGAACCGGAGTGCTTGTCATCTTCCCTTTCCCCGTGATAAGCCAATCAAGGTTTAGGTCCGGAAAAGCTTCCACGATATTGGACAGTTTGTCCGCACCAATCGAAGTTTTTACCTTACTGATATATCCACGTGAAAAACCAACCCGCTCTTCAAATTTAGTTTGTCCCAGTCCTTTTGATTTTATGAATAATTTTAACCTATCTATGAATTCCATATTTTGTATTGTTCCTCAGGTAATTATCAATTTTATTATTTAGAATAAATCTAAATTACTCCATAAATACGAATTGCTTGTAATCACTGAACATATTACACTATATTTGCATTGTTAATTAATGTATAATGCTTTGCCGCAAAATTAGACATTTTACAAAAAAATGAATAATCAGACAAATACCATAAATCCGGTTACAAAAATATTGATACCCGATACACACTTTGGTTTAAAGGTTGGTGAAACCGTGATGATACCTACGAGAATGATTAAATCCAGTTCTGTCGGGGTCGTCGTATCCTGTTTAAAGAAAATAAAAAAACTTCAATTTATTGTAACCGAACAAGGCTTTGTGGATGAAATACAAGTAACCTGATTAAAATAATTCATACAATCATGTTTAAATGTTATTGAATATTAACGGGATTAATGTCGTTATTGGAATCAACATATGTTATCAAACAAACAAATAACTGCCGTATTAACCAAAAACGGCACAATTAATTTCACATTTATTTTTTTTCTGTATTTCTAATTACATAACAAGAAATACAGTTAAGGGAAAAGCTTGTTTAGGCAGAGATAAACGAATCTTTGCCAGGTGTTAGCATCTTTATTGAAAATTCTATAAGAGGAGTGCCTACGGATGTGGACGTAACTTTTAAATTTTAAATTAAACTAATTCATATAATTTATTTAACATGAAAAAGCAATTAAGTATCATCTGTTTTGTTGTGGCTATTATTATTTTTTGGTCGTGCGGAGGCGACAAGTCCGATAATTTCGGACGGGAAAATTACAATCCATCAAAACCGGTCGAAATCACCGGCTTTGAACCGGACTCAGGAGGAATGTCGACTAAAGTATTTATTACGGGGAATAACTTTGGCTCGGATGTGTCCAAAATAAAAGTGTATTTCAACAATGTACCTGCACCCGTTGTCGGTTCTGACGGGAAACATATTTACACGATTACTCCACGACAGCCGGGTAGGGAGAACGTTATATCTGTAGTAGTGAATGGCGACTCTACCGCTTTTACCAAAAAGAAATACTTGTACCGTACAATGTATGTCATTCAAACCATTGCTGGAAGAAAAGGAACAACACAGTTCAAGGCGGGAAAATTGTCGGAGGCTGAGTTTCATCAACCTTCCACCATAACAGTGGATGCACAAAAGAACATCTTTATATCCCATTGGCGCGTTCCGTTTTGTTTTGTCCGAATTAACGAAGAGGAAAACATTGTAGAAGCTCTTGCTCCTGGAAGTAAAACTGATACCAAATATGCATTTGGTTCGCCGACAGTTGATGCAAATGGTGTTGTTTCTGCAATCTCCGATAATGGTAGAACTTTTTTCACTTTTGATCCTATTGAAGGCTGGACACCAAGAGAACGCTCAATTCTACCTGCAGGAGCAGGAGGAACTCCCTTTACATTCAGTACGGCGCACAGTCTTGCGGCCCATCCGGTAACGGGAGAGCTGTATACACGTTATTACGCCTCGGGGCATCTTATTAAGGTAAATCCCAACACAAGAGAGGGTACGTTAGTTGGAGAAACATTGACTTCATCTGATTCTTACCTCGTTTTTGACCCTGTCAATCCCAATATTATATATATTTCCTATTCGTCCTTGCATTGTATTGGCAAATATGACCTCGAAAAGAAAGAACATACTATTTTTGCCGGCAGAAATGGCGAGGCCGGATGGCAAGACGGGCCATTGTCAGAAAGCAGGTTTAACACTCCCAACCAGTTGATAGTTGCACCCAATGGTAATCTTTATTTAGCAGATAGAAATAACCACTGCATCCGTATGATTACTCTAGACGGTAAAGGTGGCGGGGTGGTATCAACCGTTATAGGCAAAGGAGGCGTTGCCGGCTATCAGGACGGAAATCCCGAAGATGCCCTTTTCAATCAACCAAGAGGTGTCGCTGTAACGGCGGATGGCAACATTTATATTACAGACCTCGGCAACAATGTTGTCAGAAAGTTAACCATAGAGTAAAATTACCATTAATAATTGAAAGTATATTATGCAATTAAATTATAAAAATATTCTGATTATTTGTTTACTGTGTTTGCTTCCATCATTAGCTGCGGCACAGCAGACGTATAATATGGGAGGTACCGTTTATGACGAAAATGGAGAGACCCTTCCAGGAGTTAGTATTTTTCTGAAGGCACAAGCCATGATTGGTACAGCAACCGATATCGATGGTAAATTTAAAATCAGGGCTTCCAAGGGTGATGTGCTTGTATTTTCATATATAGGATATGAAAACCAGGAATATCTTGTTGATGCGGAAAATGAAAAAATAAAAGTCACCATGGTCCCAACTGCCACTGAAATTGAAGAGGTGGTTGTTACCGCTTTGGGAACCCAACGCAAAATAAGTGTCGTTGGCGCTGTTACATCAGTGGAGGTAAAAGATATCCAAACGCCTGCCACCTCAATTACCAATATGCTTGGAGGCCGCGTTGCCGGTATTATTACCACTTTAGACAGCGGCGAACCGGGCAAAAATATTTCGGAGTTCTGGGTGCGTGGTATTGGAACATTTGGAGCGAGTAGTTCGGCATTGGTATTGATAGACGGCTTGGAGGGCAATATCAACTCCATCGACCCGGCCGACATCGAATCATTCTCCATACTGAAGGACGCTTCCGCAACGGCTGTTTACGGAGTTCGCGGAGCAAATGGAGTAGTGCTAATTACAACAAAACGCGGACAAAGCGGCAGGTTACAAATTAATGGAAGAGCCAATTATACAGTGTCACACCTGAAGCGGATGCCAAAATATTTGAGAGCATATGATTATGCCGTTTTAGCCAATGAAGCAAGGGCAGTACGTAACGAAGAGATTCTTTATAACGATATGGAGTTGAAACTCATCAAAAATCATTTAGATGACGATCTTTATCCCGATATCAGCTGGCAGGATGAGATCATAAAACGAAACGGGTTCCAGCAAACTTATTATGTGAGTGCCAAGGGAGGCGGCGAAGCAGCACGCTACTTTATTAGCTTGGGAACCTCGATTGAAGATGCGGCCTATAAAGTGGCTCCTGAAAACACCATTCGCTCCGGCGTTGGTTATAACACGTATAATTACCGCATTAATCTGGATATTGATCTGACCAAAGGTACCACTTTGTATTTTGGCACAGACGGTTATTTGTCACTAAGGACGCAACCCGGTTTTGCAAATACCGATGCCATGTGGGCGGCCCAGTCGATGCTTACCCCCATTACTGTTCCTATCAGATATTCGACAGGAGAGTTACCGGCTTATAGTTCAACGTTTGGAGGTGACGCCGTATCGCCTTATGTACTCCTAAATTACACCGGAAAACAAACCAATCAGAATTACATAGGCAAGGCAACGCTGGCTTTATCACATGACTTCTCCTATTTGATTAAGGATCTGAAATTGAGAATGCAGGGAGCGTACGATAATGTTTCTTGGAAAGACGAAAGAAGATACGTAATGCCCGAATTATATCTGGCGACTGGCCGTACTAACTGGGGCGAATTACAAAGA